>NZ_JAMQTI010000082.1:0-1019 GCF_032883055.1 Mycobacterium sp. 29Ha | reverse complement strand
GCGCCGTCGGGTTAGGCGTCCAGGCGGGCGAACTGATCGTGGCGGTACTGTTCGACGCACGTCGCTCGCCGCACTTTGCCGCTTGTCGTGATGGGTATCGAACCAGGCGATACCAGAACCACATCGGCGACGGCGAGGTCGTGTGCGTTGGAGATCGCCGAGGTGACTTCACGTTTGACGGTGTCGAATTTGTGCATCACTTCCTCCTCGGAATCGCCTCGCCTTTTGGTTTCGATGATGACGACCAACTGTTCTATTTCTTCGTTCGGCACCGCGATCGCCGCGACCCGGCCTCCGGTGATTTCCTGAATGGTGGCTTCGATGTCGTCGGGTGAGTGGTTACGTCCGTAGACGATCAAGAGGTCTTTGATGCGGCCGACGATGAACAAATCGCCTTCGGCGACGAAGCCCAGATCCCCGGTCCGCAGCCACGGCCCCTCAGGCGTGCCGGGTGACGGCGCGGCAAGCATGGCGCCGAAAGTACGTTGGGTCTCTTCTGGTTTCTGCCAGTAGCCCAGGGCGACGTTGTCGCCGTGCACCCAGATCTCGCCGGTCGTTGCCTCCGCGCACTCGGTCTGAGTGTCGGGATCGATGATGCGTACGGTGGGCGCACCGGTGAGCGGATAACTGATCAAGGGTGTGCCGCCCCCGCTGGCGCAGCGCTTGGCCTGACCGGCGGCAAGTTTGTCAGACTCGAAGTCCACGATTACGGGTGGTTGACCCGCTCTGCTGGTGGCCACATACAACGTTGCTTCGGCAAGCCCGTAGGAGGGCCGGACCACCGAGTCAGCAAGATTGAAGCGCGCGAACCGGTCGGTGAAGCGTTTGAGGGTCGCCGGGTGCACCCGTTCGCTTCCGCTGCAGATGTATTCCACGTCGCCCAGATCGAGTCCGGCCATGTCCTCGTCGGAGGTTTTGCGTGCGGCAAGCTCGAACGCGAAATTCGGCGCCGCCGAAAATGGGTGAGTGTGAGTTGCCAACAATTGCATCCACCGGGCCGGACGCTGCAAGAACGACAC
>NZ_JAMQTI010000081.1:0-1097 GCF_032883055.1 Mycobacterium sp. 29Ha | reverse complement strand
ATGGCTTCGGAGCAGGAGGAGTTGGATTGGGAGGTGTATTACAACTACGGCCTTATTGGGGACCAGTTATTTCTACCTGTTGGTGAGGCGCCTGGTATTGCTCCGGCCGAAAGGGCGTTTGCGATTGCCTTAGCTCGGCGTGTTGTGGCGGGGGAGGTTGAGACGAGTTGGTTCACGCATCACAATCATCAGTTCACTCCTTTGACTGAGTTGCCTGCTCATTGGTCGGCTGAGTATCGCTCGTTGGTGGAGCGTCGTTTGGCGGTGATCGAGTCGAATCCATTCATTAATTTGTTGGAGCGTCCGGAGTACAAGCGGCGGTGGGCGGGGGAGTCGTGGGAGGTGAAACTGCAGCGGGCGCTGCGGGATTGGTTGCTCGGCAAGCTTGAGGATCGGTCGTTGTGGTTCACTCCGCAGGGGACTCCGCAGCCGTTGTCTGTTGGTGAGTTGGCTGGGCATGTGGAGAAGGACCCTGAGTTCATCACTGCGCTGGACATGTGGGCGGGTCAGAAAGACGCTCCGGTGACGTCGTCGTTGGAGAAGCTGCTTTCGGATCAGGTGGTGCCGTACCTAGCGGCGATGCGGTATAAGGACTCTGGGTTGCGCAAGCGTGCGGAGTGGGAGCACGTGTGGTCGCTGCAGCGCGACGAGGACGCCGGCCTGATTGAGGCTGCTGATATTCCGGTGCCGCCGAAGTACACCGGTGCTGATTTTGTGAAGCCGTCGTATTGGACCCACCGGGGAAAGCTTGACGTGCCGAAGGAGCGGTTCATCGTCTACCCCGGTGCGGGACGGGCGACGGATCCGACCCCATTATTGGGGTGGGCAGGCTGGGACCACGCGCAGCAGGGCATCGCATTGGCCACGATCTATGCCCAACGTGAGGCCGAGGGTGTCGCGCTGTCGGAGTTGGTGCCGGTGGTGGCCGGGATCGCCGAACTGTTGCCGTGGGTCAAGCAGTGGCACTCCGGGATAGACCCGGTGTTCAACATCGATCTTGCCGAATACTTCACCGCCCAACTGGCTGAGAAGTCGGCTGCCGTCGGCGTACCCGTCAACGACCTACCCAACTGGCGACCGTTGATCGCCACACGACG
>NZ_JAMQTI010000080.1:0-1101 GCF_032883055.1 Mycobacterium sp. 29Ha | reverse complement strand
CCGATCGGGCGTGAACTACCCAATGCTCGCAACGGATTCACGCCTAAGACCGTGGCCAGTGAGGTTGGTGACGTCGCGCTGGCGGTCCCACGCGACCGCGACGGCAGCTTCACTCCGACCCTGGTCCCCAAGGGCGCACGGCGCCTGGGCGGGCTGGACGACATGATCATCTCGCTGTACGCCGGCGGGATGACGATCCGCGATATCCAGCATCATCTGGCCACCACGATCGGCACCGAGCTGTCCCACGAGACGATCTCCAAGATCACCGACGCGGTCCTCGAGGAGGTCGTTCAGTGGCAGAAACGGCCGCTGGAGGAGCTGTATCCGATCGTTTATCTCGACGCCCTGGTCATCAAGATCCGCGACGGTCACCAGGTCAAAAACCGGGCAGCGCATATCGCCGTCGGTGTCGATCTCGATGGCATCCGCCACGTGCTGGGAATCTGGGTGACGGCCAACGAGGGCGCGAAGTTCTGGGCCGGGGTCTGCGCTGAGCTGGCCAACCGCGGGGTCAAAGACATCCTCATCGTGTGCACCGACGGTTTGACCGGGTTCGCCGAGGCCGTCGAGGCGACGTGGCCGCAGACCACCGTGCAGACCTGCGTGGTGCATCTGATCCGTAATTCCATGCGGTTCGTGTCCTACGGAAAGCGTAAGGAGATCGCTGCCGCGCTGAAGACCATCTACACCGCTCCAACTGCCGACGCTGCGGCCGAGGCGTTCGAGGAGTTCGCTAATTCGGCTCTGGGACAGTCGAATCCGACGACAGTGATCGCCTGGCGTAACGCCTGGGAGCGGTTCATTCCGTTCCTGGCGTTCCCGCCGGATCTGCGGCGCATCATCTACACCACCAACGCGATCGAATCGCTGAACTACCAGTTGCGCAAGATCATCAAGAACCGCGGACACTTTCCCAGTGACCAGGCAGCGGTCAAGCTGCTGTGGCTGGCGATCTGCAACATCGAAGACAAACGCGCTCGAGAACGCCAGAAGTTCTACGACGACCCCCTCAAGACCGGCGACCGCACACGCAACAAGCGCCTCGTCGAAGGCGCACGCACCAACGGCTGGAAACAAGCACTGGGCGCGTTGGCCCTG
>NZ_JAMQTI010000079.1:0-1111 GCF_032883055.1 Mycobacterium sp. 29Ha | reverse complement strand
TGTACTGCCCAGGCAGGTTGGTCAACCGCGTTATAGGCGGGACCTTCCCGATCGCCGAGTGTTGCCGGTGGTGATTGTAGGTGTGAAGCCAAGGTGCCAGAGCGGATCGGCGCTGGGCCTCGCTTTGGTAGTGGCGGCTAAACGCCCACTCTGCGGCCATTGTCCGGTGAAAGCGCTCCGCCTTGCCGTTGGTTTGAGGCCGGTAGGGACGGGTGCGTTTGGGCTGCACGCCCAGCTCAATGCATGCCTGTCGCCAGGCCTTGGACTTATAGCAGCTGCCGTTATCGGAAATCACTCGTTCGACGACGACTCCGCGCGTGCGAAACCAGCTCACTGCTCGGCGCAGCACCGCGATGGCAGTGTCAGCGGTTTCATCGTTGTGGATCTCGGCGTAGGCCACCCGGGAGTGATCGTCGACAACGGTATGAACATAGGCGTGGCCTAGCAGCTCATCGCCGCGTCGGCTGCGGCGGATGCCAGGTGTCGCCACACGATTCTTGCCGCCCTGCGCACGTCCGACAAACCGCCACCCCCCGCCGACAGGGATGTTGCCCAGCTTCTTGACATCGACGTGGATCAGTGAGCCTGGGTGGTCATGTTCGTAGCGACGAATCCGCTCACCGCTGCGAATATCGATGTGGGACAACCGGTTGAGCCGACACCGAACGAGTACAGCGTGAACCGTTGAGGCCGGCATCGACAGCCGAGACGCGATCGCCAACGGCGAGAGTCGATGCCGCCACCGCAGTGCCACGATCCGCCGAACAACAACCTGCGGGGTGCGGTGAGGACTACGGTGCGGGCGGCTTGACCGATCAGCCATTCCGGCTGCTCCCATCGCCACGTAACGGCCAGCCCAACGCTTGGCCGTAGGCCAAGACACGTGGAAGTGCTCGGCCGCCCGAGCAATCGGCCAGCCCTCGTCAACAATGCGACGCGCAAGCAACAACCTGCCACGCGGAGTAAGAACGGCATTAGCGTGAACCATGAAGGTCTCCTGTCTGTGCGGTGAAGTGGTAGCAGCTCCACTCCACGACGGGAGACCTTCGCCAATCAACGACCGCTACAGCGAGTCGTCACACTTTCTCAACCAACCTGCCTGGGCAGTACA
>NZ_JAMQTI010000078.1:0-1246 GCF_032883055.1 Mycobacterium sp. 29Ha | reverse complement strand
TGACGGGGACCCGTTTGGTGGTCCAGTCGCTATGCGACTTTCGGTTGGTGGGCCGTGGCCCACTGTAGGGCAAACTCCGATGGGGTGAGCTCTCCGTGGGCGGAATGGGGCCGGCTGGCGTTGTAGTCACAGCGCCAGTCCTCGATGATCACACGGGCTTCCAGCAGCGAATCGAAGCGCCACGAGTTGAGCAGTTCATCCCGTAGCCGGCCGTTGAACGACTCGATCCAGGCGTTCTGCCACGGCGAGCCGGGATCGATGAAAAGTGAACCGGCACTGTTGAATCGACACCAATCGCTCACCGCGTGCGCCACGAACTCGGGACCGTTGTCGAAACGGACGTAGTGTGGCGCCCCGTGCATGAGCGCCAAGCGATCCAACACATCGACGACGCCCGGCATCGATGCTGCGATCCACCTCAATCGCGAGCGCCTCACGGGTGAACTCATCGATCACGTTTAACATCTTCAACCCGCGGCCATCGGCGGTCGTGTCGAATTGAAAGTCCATCGCCCAGATGATATTTGGACGGATCGGTGACATCGCGCCCACGGCGACGCCGATGCCCGTCAGCCGCTTCTTGCGGCGGCGCTGCGGGACCCGCAGGCCCTCCTCACGCCACAGCCGGCGGATACGCTTGTTGTTGACCTGCCAGCCCGCTCGGCGGGCCATCTTCGCCGCCCGTCGCCACCCCCAGCGAGGCCGGTCCACCGAGAACCGGCGCAGCCAGTCACGCAACTCTGCTTCCTCGGTCGTGATCGGCGGCGGCTGCAGGCGCATCGTGGAACGGTGCAGACCAACGACCGTACAGGCGCGGCGCTCAGACACCCCGAACCGGTCGCGCAGCGCCTTGACGGCGCAGCGCTTGCGGTTCGGGGTTAGAAGTTTCCCGCCGAGATCTCCTTGAGCATGTCGATGTCGAGGGCCTGGTTGGCGACCAACTTCTTGAGGCGGGTGTTCTCGGCCTCGAGCTCTTTGAGTCGTTTGGCCTCGTTGGCCTTCATGCCGCCGTACTGGGCCAGCCAGCGGTGCCAGGTCGACTCGGCGATTTCCAGGTGCCGGCACACCTCGCCCAGCTCCTGGCCGGTCCCGAGGAGCTTGTTGCCCTCGGCCAGCTTGCGGATGATCTGGTCCGGGGTGTGCCGCCGGCGCTTATTCGTTGCCATGTCGTTGGTGATTCTTCCTGCCCGAGCACTCGGGCAACAGAGTCCCACAACGACTGGACCACTACAGCGGGCTCACCTCA
>NZ_JAMQTI010000077.1:0-1248 GCF_032883055.1 Mycobacterium sp. 29Ha | reverse complement strand
TGAGGGGGACCCGTTTGGTGGTCCAGTCGCTATGCGGCTTGGGGTTGGTGGGTCGTGGTCCACTGTAGGGCGAACTCGGATGGGGTGAGTTCGCCGTGGGCGGAGTGGGGTCTGTTGGTGTTGTAGTCGCAGCGCCAGTCTTCGATGATCACGCGGGCTTCCAGTAGCGAGTCGAAGCGCCATGAGTTGAGCAGTTCATCACGCAGCCTGCCGTTGAACGACTCGATCCAAGCGTTCTGCCACGGCGAGCCGGGATCGATGAAAAGTGAACCGGCGCTATTGAATCGGCACCAATCACTCACTGCATGTGCCACGAACTCGGGACCGTTGTCGAAGCGCACGTAGTGCGGCGCTCCTTGGGTGAGGGCCAGGCGATCCAAGACATCGACGACGCCGTCGGCGTCGATGCCGCGATCAACCTCGATCGCGAGTGCTTCGCGGGTGTACTCGTCGATCACGTTCAACAACTTCATGGTGCGGCCATCGGCGGTCGTGTCGAACTGGAAGTCCATCGCCCAGATGACGTTCGGACGAATCGGTGACATCGCGCCCACGGCGACACCGATACCGGTCAACCGCTTCTTCCTGCGGCGCTGCGGGACCCGCAGGCCCTCCTCGCGCCACAGCCGGCGGATGCGCTTGTTGTTGACCTGCCAGCCGGATCGGCGGGCCATCTTGGCTGCCCGTCGCCATCCCCAGCGAGGCCGGTCAGTGGAGAACTGGCGCAGCCAGGCACGTAACTGGGCCTCCTCGGTGGTGATCGGCGGTGGCGTCAGGCGCATCGTGGAACGGTGCAGGCCAACGACTGTGCAGGCGCGGCGTTCAGACACCCCGAACCGGTCGCGCAGCGCCTTGACGGCGCAGCGCTTGCGGTTCGGGGTTAGAAGTTTCCCGCCGAGATCTCCTTGAGCATGTCGATGTCGAGGGCCTGGTTGGCGACTAGCTTCTTGAGCCGGGCGTTCTCCGTCTCGAGTTCTTTGAGCCGCTTGGCCTCGTTGGCCTTCATGCCGCCGTACTGGGCGAGCCAGCGATGCCACGTCGACTCAGCGATCTGAAGGTGTCGGCACACTTCGTTGAGTTCCTGGCCGCCCCCGAGGAGTTTGTTGCCCTCGGCGAGCTTGCGGATGATCTGATCCGGCGTATGCCGCCGGCGCTTGTTCGATGCCATGTCGTTGTTGATTCTTCCTCGCCCGAACACCGGGCAACAGAGTCCCACAACGACTGGACCACTACGACGGGCTCACCTCA
>NZ_JAMQTI010000076.1:0-1267 GCF_032883055.1 Mycobacterium sp. 29Ha | reverse complement strand
GGGACTGCCCCGGGTTCAGTTGACTCGCGGGGTGTGAATTTCAGGCCGCGGTTGCGACTGGTGTGTGGAGCAGTTCGAACTCTATCGGGGTGAGCCTGCCGAGGGCGCGTTGGCGCCGGCGGCGGTGGTAGGTCCGCTCGATCCAGGTCACGATCGCCAGCCGGAGTTCAGCTCGGGTAGACCAGCGTCGCCGGTCGAGGACGTTGCGTTGCAGTAGGGCGAAGAACGACTCCATGGCGGCGTTGTCGCCGCAGGCGCCGACGCGGCCCATCGATCCGTGTAAGCCGTTGTGAGACAGTGCATGGACGAACTTCCGTGACCGAAACTGGCTACCCCTGTCGGAGTGAACGATCGTCCCGACTGGCGATCGTAGCGCCACGGCGTGGTCCAGCGCCGCCACGGCCAACGAGGACTTCATTCGGGAGTCGATCGAGTAGCCCACGATCCGGTTGGAGTAGACGTCTTTAAGGGCGCAGAGGTAGAGCTTGCCTTCATCGGTGCGATGCTCGGTGATGTCGGCCAGCCAGACCTGGTTGGGAGCGTGGGCGCTGAACTGACGTTGTACGAGGTCGTCATGGACGGGCGGTCCGGATCGGCGGTTCAGACCACGCTTCTTGGCGAAAATCGACCAGATCCGTTCCTGGGAACACAACCGCGCAACCCGGTTCTCGCCGGCGACGATCCCGCGTCCGGGCAACTCGTCAGCGATGAACCGATAGCCGAATGCGGGGTCATCGGCGTGGATGTCGCGGGCAGCGTTGATCAGGTGTGCGTCGTCCCAATCCCGCTGTGATAGAGGTGCTTTGCGCCATTTGTAGAACGCCTGGGTGGAGAACCCCAGGACCCGGCAGGTCACCGTGACGGGCACGCCGTCAGCGGCAAGGTCGAGGACCAGCGGGTACATCATTTTGGGTTGGCATCCCGGGACAGATAGCCGACCGCGCGGCGCATCACCTCGGCCTCCTGCTCGAGGAGTTTGATCCGTTTGTGCGCCTCGCGCAGCTGCGCGGCCATATCGTCAGCATTGGCCGGTGACGCGGGCTGGCCGCGGCCATCCTCACGGTCAGCGATCTTGAGCCAGCGATGCAAGCAGGCCTCCGAGATGCCGAAGTCCTTCGCGATCTGGCGCAGCGGCGCCTCACCCTTACGGGCCACGGCGATAACGTCGGCACGGAACTCGGCAGGAAACGGTGTCGGCACGAGATTGATCCTTCCAGCAAGGACGAATCCTCACAGGTCAGGAGTCAACCAAACTGGGGGCAGTCCC
>NZ_JAMQTI010000075.1:0-1268 GCF_032883055.1 Mycobacterium sp. 29Ha | reverse complement strand
CGCTGCAGGCCGATGCACCACCGGTAGGTGACGTAGTACACGATTGCGGGCAGCACGACCATGCCGATGCGCCCGATCCAGGTGGTCGCATTCAGCGAGACGTCGAATTTGTACGCGATGATGTCGTTCATCGCGCTGAACGTGAGCACGATGTAGAACGCAATCGCCATGGCGCCGATGCCGGTGCGCACCGGGACGTCGCGGGGCCTTTGCAGCAGGTTGTGGTGAGCATCGTCGCCGGTGACCTTCTTCTCGATCCACGGGTAGATGATCAGCAGCATGAACACCAGGCCCATCAGCACCGCGACCGCAACGGCGGCCGGTACCGTGTGGTTGCCGATGTAGAGCTCCCAGGCCGGCCACAAACGGATCAGCCCGTCCGTCCACATCAAATAGAAGTCCGGCTGGCTGCCGGCCGACACCTGGGCAGGCTTGTATGGGCCCAGATTCCAGATGGGGTTTATCTGCAGCAATCCCCCCATCAGGCCGAGAATTCCGACGACCATCGCGAAGAACGCCCCGGACTTGACCGCGAACACCGGCATCACCCGCACGCCGACCACGTTGCTCTCGGTCCGGCCAGGGCCGGGAAACTGTGTGTGCTTCTGAAACCACACCAGGGCAAGGTGAATTCCGATGAGCGCCAGCATGATTCCGGGAAAGATCAGAATATGAAGTGCGTACAGACGCGGCAACAGGATTCCGTCCTGGCTGCACTGGTATCCGACACCGCCACAAGGAAAGTCGCCGCCGAACAGCGCCCAGTGCAGCCAGGTGCCGACCACCGGGATGCCGAGTGTGATGGAGGACAGGGCCGCGCGAATGCCCGTCCCGGACAGCAGATCGTCGGGCAGTGAGTAGCCGAAGAAGCCCTCGAATATGGCCAGGATCAACAGCAGCGAGCCGATCACCCAGTTCGCTTCGCGGGGCCGCCGAAAAGCGCCGGTGAAGAAGATGCGGGCCAGGTGCACCATGATCGCCGCGGCGAACAACAGTGCCGCCCAGTGGTGGACCTGCCGGACGAACAACCCGCCGCGCACCTCGAAGCTGATGTCCAACGTGGACGCGTAGGCCTTCGACATCTCGATGCCGCGCAGCGGTTGATAGACACCCTCATACGTGACTTCGGCCATCGATGGGTCGTAGAACAAGCTGAGGTAGATGCCGGTGAGGATCAGAACGATGAAGCTGTACAACGCGATCTCGCCGAGCAGGAACGACCAGTGGGTCGGGAACACCTTGTTGAGTTGCCGACGCACCGCCGCTGA
>NZ_JAMQTI010000074.1:0-1311 GCF_032883055.1 Mycobacterium sp. 29Ha | reverse complement strand
TGAACTACCCCAGGTTTTGTTCCGATCTTCATAGGAGGATTGGAAGCTATGCCCCGTCAGTATTCGCCGGAGTTTCGGCAGCGTGCGTTGCGGTTGTTGGACACCATGATGGAAGCCTCGGATACATCTGAGTTCGAAGCCATCAAGTCCGTGGCTGGCAAACTCGGTATCGCGGAGGAATCGGTGCGCCGGTGGCGGCGCAAGGCCCAGATCGATGCCGGTGAACGTCCAGGCACGACCAGCTCTGAGCATGCAGAGATACGCAAGCTCAGGCGTGAGAATGCTGAGTTGCGCAGAGCCAATGAAGTGTTGAAGTCTGCGTCTGCGTTTTTCGCAGCGGAGCTCGACCGCCCCGCGACGAAATGATCGCCTTCATCGATGCTCATCGCGATCAGTTCGGGGTCGAGCTCATCTGCCGCGTCCTGCGGGCAGCAATCCCCGGTTTCCTCACCTCCCGCGGCTACCGGGCCGCGCTGACCCGCCCGCCGTCGGATCGCGAGATCCGTGATGAGCAGTTGATCGCCGACCTGGTCACGGTGCACCGCGAGAACTACTCGGTCTACGGGGTGCTCAAGATGCACCGCGCCATGAAACGCAAGGGCTGGCACTTGGGCAGAGAGCAGACCCGCCGGTTGATGGGCAAGGCCGGCCTACGCGGGGTGCAGCGTGGCAAGCCGGTGTTCACCACCGTCACCGACTCGGCCGCGGCTCGGCCCGCTGATCTGGTCAACCGCCAATTCAAGGCCCCGGTACCCAACCGGTTGTGGGTCGCCGACATCACCTTCGTGCGGACCTGGCAGGGGTTCTGCTACACCGCGTTCGTCACCGATGCGTGCACCAAGAAGATCGCCGGGTGGGCCGTCTCGACCACCATGCGCACCGAAGATCTGCCCCTGCAGGCATTCAATCATGCTGTGTGGCAGTCGAATACCGATCTGTCCGAGTTGATTCATCATTCCGACCGCGGATCGCAATACCTATCGTTGGCCTATACCGATCGGCTGGCCGAGCTCGGGATCGCCCCATCGGTGGGGTCTCGTGGCGATAGTTATGACAACGCCCTCGCCGAAGCGGTCAACGCCGCCTACAAGACCGAGTTGATCCACCGCGGCAAGCCCTGGCGATGCATCGACGACGTCGAACTCTCGACCGCGCAGTGGGTGGCCTGGTACAACCAGGAACGCCTGCACGAAGCCCTCGGCTACATCCCGCCAGCCGAGTACGAGGCAGCCCTCACCGGCACCTCACACCACGCGAGTCAGCCAACCCCGGCCCTCGCACCCGAGTAGGAACAAAACCTGGGGTAGTCCA
>NZ_JAMQTI010000073.1:0-1337 GCF_032883055.1 Mycobacterium sp. 29Ha | reverse complement strand
GACCCACCAACCCCAAGCCGCATAGCGACTGGACCACCAAACGGGTCCCCCTCACGGCGACACCTTTCTCCGACGCCGCTCTTATGACGAACGCGCGAGATGAACCCACCCTGGCCGCCGAATTACGTGCCGAGATGGGTAGCGCAGATGAGGTCGACCTCCTTTGCGCCTTCGTAAAGTGGCAAGGGCTCCGACTACTGGAAGATCAGCTCCGAGAATTGCAGCGGCGCAACGTGCCGCTGCGTGTCATAACGACGACCTACCTCGGCGCCACCGACGCACGCGCACTCGATGCGTTGGTGAAAGAATTTGGTGCCGAAGTTCGGGTCAACTACGAAACCGATCGCACGCGTCTCCATGCCAAGGCATGGCTGCTTCGCCGCAACACCGGGTTCCATACTGCCTACGTCGGCTCGAGCAATTTGTCTCACGCAGCGCTCGTTGATGGCCTCGAATGGAATGTGCGGCTCTCCGCAATCTCGACACCACATCTCCTAGAGAAGTTTCGCGCAACATTCGACTCCTATTGGGAGAACCGCGAATTCGAGCCCTACGCGCCATACAAAGATGGCGATCGCCTCCGCGCAGCGCTCGAGACAGCCTCCGGAAGCCGCACAAGCGATCGCGTAACCATCACTCTCTCCGGTCTAGAAGTGCACCCGAAGGCATACCAAGCTGAGATGCTCGAGCAGCTTGATGCAGAACGCACGATCCACGACCGACACCGCAACCTCATCGTGGCGGCCACAGGTACTGGTAAGACCGTCATCGCGGCCCTTGACTACCGGCGTCTGGTTCGTGACATCCACAACCGTGACTTGAAGCTGCTATTTGTCGCGCATCGCAAGGAAATCCTCCAACAATCCCGGCGGATGTATCAGGAGGTGCTTACCGACGCGACGTTCGGCGAGATGTTGGTCGACGGCCAAGAACCGACGCAGTGGCGTCACGTATTCGCGAGCATCCAGTCACTTTCACAACGTCGGCTCTCTGAGATCGATCCCAAGCACTTCGATGTGGTTGTAGTCGACGAGTTCCACCACGCGGAAGCGGCTTCCTATCGACGCCTGCTCGATCATGTCGATCCTATGGAACTCGTCGGTCTTACAGCAACACCCGAACGAGCCCACGGTGTCGACGTTCGACAGTTCTTCGGAGGACGCGTCGCTGCGGAGCTGCGGTTGTGGGAGGCCCTCGAACAGAATCTCCTCTGCCCGTTCCACTACTTCGGCATTCATGACGGAACGGATCTCGAGAGCATCCAGTGGAAGCGCGGCGGATATGAGGTGAGCCCGTCGTAGTGGTCCAGTCGTTGTGGGACTCTGTTGCCCGGTGTT
>NZ_JAMQTI010000072.1:0-1419 GCF_032883055.1 Mycobacterium sp. 29Ha | reverse complement strand
GGGCGTGTCATTCCATCTGTGTAAGTCCGGGGTGGTCCATCATCGGACCGCCGTTCGGGCGGACAGAAGGAGTGTTTTGTGATCAAGGCCATAGAGTCGGCGAGTGCGGAGAAGTCGGCTGCGCGCCGGCTGGCAGAGACGTTCTCAGCCGAGACGTTGGATTCGCTGATCACCGACGCGGTGAAATCCGGGACCCCGATCGATGGGGCGGACGGTTTGCTCAACGAACTGACCAAAGCGGTGCTGGAGCGGTCGATGGCCGCGGAGCTGACCCATCATCTGGGGTATGAGAACGGCGATCCGGCCGGCCGGGGGTCGGGTAACTCCCGCAACGGGTCGACGGCCAAGACGGTGAACACCGTCAACGGCGCGGTCACCATCGACGCGCCGCGTGACCGCAACGGGACCTTCGAGCCGGTCATCGTGCCGAAGAAGGTCCGCCGATTGTCGAACATCAATTCGGTTGTGCTGTCGTTGTATTCACGTGGGATGACGACCCGCGATATCGAAGCACACTTGGAGGAGGTGTATGGGGCGAAGGTGTCGCGGGAGTTGATCTCCAACATCACCGAGGTGGTCGTCGATGAGATCAAGGCCTGGCAATCGCGCCCGCTGGATGAGGTGTACCCGATCCTCTACATCGACGGACTGCGGTTGCGGATCAAGGACAACGGGGTGGTGACCACCAAGGTGGCCTATTTGGCCATCGGTGTGGACGTCGACGGCCGCAAACACGCCCTGGGGTGCTGGATCCAGGACACCGAGGGTGCGAAGTTCTGGCAGAAGGTCGTCATCGACCTGCGCAACCGCGGGGTGCACGACATCCTGATTGCCTGCTGCGACGGCCTGACCGGCCTGCCGGATGCGATCCGCTCAGTCTTCCCCGAGACCGTGGTGCAGACCTGTGTGGTGCACGTGATCCGCAATGCGATGCGGTTCGTGTCCTACAAGGACCGCAAGAAGGTTGCCTCGGCGATGCGCGAAATCTACACGGCTGCAAGCGTTGATGCTGCTGAGCTCGCTCTCAAGGAGTTCGACGGCAAGTTCGGCGAGCAATACCCCGGGGCGATCGATACCTGGCGCCTGGCGTGGAACGAGTTCATCCCGTTCCTGGATTATCCGGTTGAATTGCGCAAGATCGTCTACACGACGAACACGATCGAGTCGATCAACTTCCAGCTGCGCAAGATCACCAAGAACCGCGGTCACTTCCCTGACAAGGACGCCGCGATGAAGTTGCTGTACCTCGGGTTGCGCAACATCTCCAGCGAGCGAGGAGGTGAATCTGGGACCGGAACGCAGGGCTGGAAGACCGCGCTCAACACGATGTCGAGACTCTTTCCTGGCCGACTTCCGTTGTGCTAGAGTACAACTCGTAGTAGTCCCATCTCGGACTTACACAGAATTCGTGACAGGCTC
>NZ_JAMQTI010000071.1:0-1612 GCF_032883055.1 Mycobacterium sp. 29Ha | reverse complement strand
GCACTCGGGCAACAGAGTCCCACAACGACTGGACCACTACAGCGGGCTCACCTCACGGGCGCCGAGCACTCCGGATTCAACAGCGACGCCTTCTACGGCCGCGATCGGGCAATGCCGTATTCATGCCGTTGCTGGTCGCCGGCCCTGAGGAAGCGATGCTTCTGCCAGGACCGACCGCGGTGCTGACCGAAGCAAAACTAGCGTCGGTCGTCAGGCGCAGCCGGCGACGCGCTAGCGGCTCAAGTATGCCCGCGCTCGGCCATACTCGCCGGTGAGCAGAGAGCCACCCACCGAAGATGAATTGCGCTCAGAGCTTGTGACGTCATGTCGCACGACTGTCGCCTCTCGCGTAGTCATTAAGCGACGAGCGCCAAGACTCACTGTCCAGGCATCGCTCCAGGTGCCATCTGCCCGGGCCCCATGCCGCCGGGACCCATCTGTCCGGGCGCCATGCCGCCGGGACCCATCTGTCCGGGCGCCATACCACCTGGCCCCATGCCGTCGGGCATCATGCCTGGGCCCATGGGCAAGCCGCATCTCGCACTCAGATCCTTAACCGGTTGATGGATGTTCTGAAAGGCAGCAGCCACGTCTGGGTGATTCTCGGTGAACGCTTGAATCACGCCGTGCCGCTCCTGGGGTGTGGCCTTGCTTCTGGCATCGACAAACACCTGTTGAACGTCGGGGCGGGAGTCGAGATAGTCAGCCATTCGAGTCATCGCTTCGGCGTGCGCGCGCATCACGGCGGCCGGAGAACACGGATCCGGCGGCGGTGGCTGCGCAACCGCAGCTCCGGCTGCTACCGACGCTACGATGCACGCCGCCGCAACAGCGGTAGTCGCGCCACCCAGACGCCGTCTTACCCATCTGTATTGCAGAACCTCATTCATTTCATGTCTCCTCTCGATTGCTACTCCCCGACTACCGCCCGTTGCCGCGCAAATGCGCGATGTGTGCTATGCCCGTGCACGAACCGAACCAAAGGAGTTCGCACTAGCCATTGCTCCGAAGTGCAGTCACGTATTAATCGCCGATGGACATATAGGCTGCACGCGGCATCTGCTGCGTGAGGGCTCGGGCCGGTAACTCGCCAGCTCTGCGCTAGCTCCATCAGCCTCTCCTTGTCGAGCCTGTTACTTCACTCCCTGCACTACCGAAGTGACCCTGCTATACGAGAATTGACGATAGCGTGTGAAGCTGTCAAGGTTCTGCGAAAGAGGTGATTCGAGCATCTTCGTTCGCGGCTGATACTCCATCCATTGGCTCGGTAAGGCTCTACACGGTCGCTCGAGGAGCTTGCCACAGTAACAGTTAGCTCCCTTTTGCGGCGACGCACACCGCACGCCGAACGCGAGCAAAGCGGCCGCAATTTTCTTGTAGGCCAACGTCCTTCCTCAGTCGGTCAGCTTCTCCACCTCAACCCATCCTGGAGGACCCGTGCGTCCCGACGTTGCCATGTTCAATCTCAACTGAACATTCCGCTCAGCGCTTCACTGCCACTAGATGGACGTTTGCAAGCTATATGTAGTCGGTCAATACTAAGTTGATCCGTGTGCGGACGGGACTGCCCCGGGTTCAGTTGACTCGCGGGGTGTGAATTTCAGGCCGCGGT
>NZ_JAMQTI010000070.1:0-1699 GCF_032883055.1 Mycobacterium sp. 29Ha | reverse complement strand
TAGCCCCGATTTTTCGTCCAAGGTGATGGCAGTAGCGGTTTCCGGCTGGGAAGCGTCGCAAGCTGGGTTCTGCGGTTGCGGGCGTGCTGGGGTGGCCCCGTGTCGCCGGGTGGGGCGGGCTTTCCCAGGGCCAGTGGGTCTTTCGCGCTCGGTCGGTCAGTGGGGTGTTCGGTCAACCGAACGCGGTGCGGATGGTCTGCCAGGCGGTCGCGATCAGGGCTGCCCACCGCCAGGTGGCATCGAGGCGTAGCCGGGTTCGGCGGGCGCCGCGGGTGATGCGGGCGGCCACATGCAGGACGCGGTAGCGGAAGGTGGTGATCTCGGCGCGCGCCAGGTTGGGATGGTTTCGGAATCCGATCAGCCGTGCCCAGGTGACTAGATCGGCGGCGGCCAGGGTGATTTCCAGCCAGGCGGCGTTGGCCCAGAAGGACTGGCACGGCAGGTTACCCAGGCCGGTGGCTTTCAGTTCGCGGATGCGGTCCTCGACGCGGGCGTGCTGGCGGTGCCGTAGTTCCAGGCCGGCGACCTGGCCTGCCACCACGCCGGGTGCTGTGTCGGTGATGAACGCGGTGACGCGCATGCCGTCGGCGTCGGTGAACCGCAACTGCGCACCGGGATGGGGACGTTCCCTGCGCAGGATCAGCCGCGTACCCGGCGGCCAGCTGCTCAGGTTGACCAGGGTGGTGGCCTCGGCGACCCACGCGCCGTCACGGATGCCGCCTGTGGTGTCGATCGCCGGATACCAGCCCTCGGCGAGGTTGAGCGTGTCCACCGCGTCCTGCACCCGCCAGTCGACGGGGTAGCCGAAGGAGAATCCCACCCCCGCTGCCCGGCAGGCGTCGGCGAAGTCGTGGGTGGCCCCGGCGGTGTCGCAGCGCACCAGCACCTTCGGTCGGTCCGGATCATCGCCATGACTTGGGTCGGGTCGCCACGGCGCGGGCAGCGCTGCCAGCGCCTGCTCCAGAACGATGATGTGGTCGGAGGCGGTGTTGGAGCCGGCGTTGCCGGTGCGCAGCAGCCCGGCCAGGGCCTCCCCGCCGGAGATCTCGGGGCGGTCCAGGAACGCCAGCAGCGGATGGTGACCGAAGGACTTCTTCCAGGTCGGCGTCGCCCCGGTCTTGTTGTCGGAGTGATCGATGACCAGGGTGGCGTCGATGTCGATGTGCAGCCAGCCACCCGGTGCGGGGGCCGCGCCGGCGGCCCAGGCCGCCGCCCGTGCGCCGGCTCGGGCGGCCCGCACCCCGGGTAAGTGTGCGGCGTCGATGCGCTCATCGATTAACCGCCACATCGTGGTCGTCGACGCTTTCGCGCCGAACACGTGCTCCCGGTCGCCGCATACCTGGCCGACCCCGTCGATGCAGTCCGCTCCGTCGGCGACCGCAGCCGCCAGATCGGCGAACACCTCACCGGGCGCATACACCCACGGGCCGCGGTAGGTGTCGGCCAACGCGGCGGTGACCTGCGCTGATAACCCGGTCCGGTCGGCGAGTTCCCGCAACAGGCCCATCCCGGCGTGCGACACCACACCGTGGCCGTCGGCAGACACTTTCACCCGCGATGCGGCCGCGATATTCTTCACTTGCGAAGTGCCTTCCCGCCAGGATGGTTGAACCTTAGAGAAGTCCAATTATTCCTTGCAGGACAGGCACTTTCGCTTATCTACACACCGTCACAGGCGACATTGCGCGAAAAATCCGGG
>NZ_JAMQTI010000069.1:0-1780 GCF_032883055.1 Mycobacterium sp. 29Ha | reverse complement strand
CCGCTCCGCTGCGACCAGAAGAGCGACAGACCACCATCGCCGACCACGAGAGCGATGGGATGCGTCTGCAGATCCGCACTCCCGGTGACCTGGAGACGTTGGAACTCGTTGCCTGCCAACGAGTTGCACCAGGCCCAGGACAGATCCAAGTGGCGGTCACCGCATCCAGCATCAACTTCGCAGACGTACTGGTCGCGTTCGGCCGTTACCCCGCCTTTGAGGGGCGGCTGCCGGAGCTGGGCACCGATTTCGCCGGGGTGGTGACCGCGGTGGGACCCGGGGTGGGCGATCATCAGGTGGGCGATCATGTCGCCGGGCTGTGCGCCGACGGCTGTTGGGGCACGTTCCTCACGTGCGATGCGCGTCTGGCCGTCACGCTGCCGGCCGGACTTTCCGATGGGCAGGCCGCTGCGGTGACCACCGCACACGCCACCGCTTACCATGGCCTACACGATCTGGCGCACATCGTAAGCGGCGACAAGGTGTTGATTCACTCCGCGACCGGTGGCGTGGGTCAGGCGGCGATCGCCATCGCGCGTGCTGCGGGGGCTGAGATCTTCGCCACCGCCGGCAGCCCGCAGCGTCGGCAGATGTTGCGCGACATGGGTATTGAACATGTGTATGACTCCCGCGGCGTCGAGTTCGCCGAGGAGATACGTCGCGACACAGATGGTTACGGCGTTGACATCGTACTCAATTCGGTCACCGGCGCCGCCCAGCGCGCGGGCGTCGAATTGCTGGCCGTCGGTGGTCGATTCGTCGAGATCGGCAAACGCGATATTTATGGCGACACCCGGTTGGGGCTCTTCCCGTTCCGTCGCAACCTCGCGTTCTACGGCGTCGACCTCGGATTGCTGTCCTACGGCCATCCAAAGAGGATGCGTGATCTGCTGCGCACGGTTTACTGGTTGGTCGCACAAGGCGAACTGCCGATACCGGAAAGCACCCACTACCCGATTGGCGACGCCGCGGCCGCGATTCGGCTGATGAGCAGCGCTCAGCACACCGGAAAACTGGTGCTCGATGTGCCGCGTACCGGGTCCAGCCGCGTGATCGTGCCCCCGGCCGAGGTGCCGGTTTTCCGTGGCGATGGCGCCTACGTCGTCAGCGGCGGGCTGGGGGGTCTGGGACTGTTCGTGGCCGAGAAGATGGCCGCGGCCGGTTGCGGTCGTATCGTGCTGTCCTCGCGCTCACAGCCCACCCCGGAAGCGATGCAGACCATCGAGCGTATCCGCGCGATGGATACTGACATCGAGGTGGAATGCGGTGATATCGCGCGACCCGAGACGGCGGCCCGGTTGGTGGCGATGGCGACCGCCACCGGGCTCCCGGTGCGCGGCGTGCTGCACCTCGCGGCGGTGGTCGAAGACGCCACCCTGGGCACCATCACCGATGAGCTCATCGAGCGTGACTGGGCGCCAAAGGTTTACGGGGCGTGGAACTTGCACAACGCCACCGCCGGCCAGCCGTTGGACTGGTTCTGTTCGTTTTCCTCGGCAGCTGCGCTGGTCGGCTCGCCCGGACAGGGCGCTTATGCCGCAGCGAACAGCTGGCTGGACGCCTTCACTCTGTGGCGCCGGGCCCAGGGTCTGCCGGCCACCGCGATCGCCTGGGGCGTGTGGGCGAAAATCGGGCGCGCCAGCGCCCTGGCAGAGGGCGCCGATGCGGCCATCGCTCCCGACGAGGGCGCCTACGCACTCGAAGCACTGCTGCGTCACGACCGTGGTTACAGCGGCTACGCACCGATCACGGGTACCCCGTGGTTGACCGCCTTCTCCCA
>NZ_JAMQTI010000068.1:0-2329 GCF_032883055.1 Mycobacterium sp. 29Ha | reverse complement strand
CGCAGCCCGTTCGCCGAAGCATTCCGTTCCACCGGGCATAACACAGCGCGCACAGGCAGACTGCGCGCCGAACTCAACCAGCTGCCTCCACACGAGTGGCCCGCTAGGGTGCGGAGTCTGATCTCCGACCAGGTCAGCCTCATCCTGCGACGCAGCATCGATCCCGACCGGCCGCTCTCCGAATACGGCGTTGACTCCCTGAGCGCACTCGAACTACGCACCCACGTCGAAAGCGAAACCGGAATACGCCTGACGTCTAGCGACATAGCCAGCACCACCATTCGCGGTTTGGCGGCGCTGCTCTGCGAAAAGCTTGTCCCAGCGGAGGCTGTCTGACATCGACGCGTCGAATCGTACCTGGCTCAATACCTAAGTGGTAAGTAACCAACTGCGCGTCAATTATTCGTTAGCCGATCTCGCCAGTCAGACCAAACTCAGCCAGCGTGCGCCTGGCAAGTTCACGCAAAGCGGGCTTTGTGTTGTCAGCACCCGGCTGGTAGGCGACGACGCTGATGCCCATCTTGCCGCCGATGCGCCCTGCCTGCAGATTCATTATGCCGCCTGCTCGCTCAAGCCACTGTCGCGTGACATTGCTAGCGCCGCGTGTGGTGACGTACTCCGCATCGGTCCCATCGAGTCGGCACATCTGTGTGCCGAAGTCCCCGAGATTGGAACAAAACACCGTGAAATCGGGGTCACCGATCATCAAGTCCGCCAGTCGACCCAGTGCACGCTTCGGCGCGAATTGGGTCAGCCATACGATCCCGAGCGCGGCTGGGGAGATCACCCGCTCCGCCACATCCGGCGTCTCGCGCAGGGTGCCCAGCACCTCGTTGACGGCGGCGCTAACGTCACGTAGATCTGTTGTTACCCGCGTCGGGTCGATGCTGACGCGCGCAAATGACAGTGCGATCGCACGGGTATCACTCTCGGCACGGTCGCTCATCGGGAGTTGCAGGGTGACAGCGCCGTCAACGGCCCGTTGACGCCCCATGCGCTCCGCGAACTTCGCAGCCAATCCGGCGACGAGCATGTCACTAGTTCCGCCAAGAGCTTTCGCACGGGAATCCCAATTATCCGCGTCGATGTAGATCGTGATACCCGGGACGACGACGGGCTCATCGCTGTCGTGTTCACGTAGGGCTACAGTTCGGTTTGCCGGTAATTGATCATGATCGTGTCTCTGACGACGGGCTGCTTTTGCTGCCGCGACGAGATCGCGCCGGTGACTACGGACGAGTTCGGCCACCGCGCGAAGCGCTGGAGCAACCTCAGGTAAGTCCTGCTTCAATTGGCGGGCGTCCTTGGCCGCCGTCCGCAATCGTGTGCGTGACTGCGGCGGTGGCAGGCCGAGATCACGGGTGTTGCCCAGCACCGCATCGGTTATTGCGAAGGCGAGCCCGAGGCCGTCGAGGAGGTAGTGCGAGACCACCAGACTGACCGCGGTCGAGCCGTCAGTCAGGGGAAGCACGCCCAGATGCCAGCCTGATCCCGCTTCTGGGTCAGTCGGCAGTTGAGAACGTTCATCAGCCCAATCGCTTAGTTCAGTGCGTGGTCGCGCGTACTCAGCGACATCAAAGTCCTCGTCCCCGCGATACGCGACCCATCGATGGCGGCCGAACGGAAGCGGCGAACGTTCGATGCGCCGTCCAAGCAATCCGCGACTTAGATTACGGTGGAAACGCCTCAGCCCATCAAAGTTGATTGGGTGCTCATACACCCACACGACCTGCATGACTTGCTCTTGGCCAGTCGCGCGCTGGGCCGCAAAGAAGGCATGGTCTAGCAATGCGAGCCGGTTATCCAGCGGCGCATCACCATTGGGTGTGTGGGCCTCGAAATCCATGTCCGCTGCCCGGCTGTTGGGCATGGGCGCGGGCCGCACATCACCATTGGATGATGCGCGGACTTCAATATCCGTCCCCGCCCCCGGGCTGCTGGGCATCGATGAGGGCCGCGAATTACCGTTGGGCGCGGGGCCGTCAAGGGATGGGGCTTGCGCGTGCGTCAGCTTTTCGTACAACAGCTCGGCCAAACCGCGAATGGTGGTGGCGGTAGAGGCGACTTCGCGGGGAGTGATGCGTATTCCGGTTTCGGTCTCGATGCGGGTGCGAAGTTCGAGGGAACCGAGCGAGTCAAGCCCGTACTCGGAGAGGGGATGGTCGGGATCGATGCTGCGTCGCAGGATGACGCTGACCTGGTCGGAGATCAGGCGCCGCAGCCGGATGGGCCAGTCGTCTTGGGCCAGCTCGCCGAGCTCTGCACCCAGCTTGCTTGTGCCCGTTGGGTTTTGCCCGGCGGAGCGAAACGCTTCGGCGAAGGGACTCCG
>NZ_JAMQTI010000067.1:0-2664 GCF_032883055.1 Mycobacterium sp. 29Ha | reverse complement strand
TAAGGCCGTAGTTGTAATACACCTCCCAATCCAACTCCTCCTGCTCCGAAGCCATGACCCGACGCGTTTCGGCGTGCTCATTCTTGGCTCCGTCGATGAGCTCGGACACGGGGCCGTGAACACTGACTGTGCTTCTCGGCTCTTTGAGTATCAACTTGCGACCCAGCAAGTCAATGCGGTGTGATCGGTCTATACACGAATCCTTCGGAAGGGGTAGGTCGCCGAGAGTGGTTCCACTGAACTGAAATCGGTGCTCCCAAAGCTCATCAGCGCCTGCAGCCTCCGCGCCAGGACGCCCTTTATCGAAACAATTCTGTTTCAGCCAAAAACATACGGTTGAGCTGTTAAGCGTTCCCAGCAATCGCAAGAAATCCAACTCAGTGGCATCACCCGAAAGTTTCGCGACTGGCGCGGTTTGCTTGAAGACCCTGCCGCCGCGGTCCAGCACAAAATGATTGTGAGTTGCAATCTCCGCAAAAGTTATAGAGATCGGCAATTCGTACCGTGATTTTACCCATCGATACCAAGTCCACCAATTGTGTTCGCCATCCGCTTGGGTCTCGCCACCAAAACCCGTCACCGCCTTGAGCGTCCTACGCATAGGCCACTGACGTTTATACCAACCTGCACGGGTATCGAGTTCGATCTCTTCGAAGGATGCCGTATACGGAACAAACGCTGATTCGACGTCATGAACGTTCCAATCGCGAACCGCTTCTCCTATGACAGAAGTCTTTATATATTGAGAGTCGATACCGAAGCGGTTGAGTGACTGTGCTGAGCCAGAATACGCATCGTCGGCTCCCGGAAAACTGGCGAACCCAATGCGGCCACTTATAACACTGCCAAACGAATGATCACCAGCACGATTAATTGCTTCCTGCAATTCGACCGCGCCGCCTCCGCTCAGGCTCCAAGGATACTTTTCGAGCAGTTCGCGTGACAGGTCTGTGACGGTGACCCATTGATCCTGATGGCCCGGAGTGTCCACGTAGGTCGAAATCGCGGACCAGACCTTACCCTTCGCCGGATCGTCCGGAGTGCCGGGCTCACTCTGAATGCCAAGCACCGCTCGAACTGTGTCGCGGACTTTGCCGTGGTTTCGACCTACCAAGATAACCGTCGGGGTGCCGTGGCCAGGAAGATACGCGCCAGAGGTATCAGCAACGAGACGCAGGTCAATCTGGGCCAAAAATTTCTCGATTACCGGTACCCCGAACCTGCGTTTCATGAAGGAGTTGGAGGTGATCTGACCGACCCAGCCGGCCTGTTCGCCGGGTTTAGCGAGTTGGAAGAACCGCTCCATGAACGGCACCGTGATTGCGTAGGTACCTTTGCAGTAGTGGTAGATGTCGCGGTAGCGGGCGTTGAGCGCCTTGTCCTTCACAGGCGGGTAGGGCGGGTTGCCGACCACCACGTCGTACTGTCCCGGCGCCAGAATCCTGCGGAGTTTGGGTACGTCTTCGGTGCGATATGAGAACCGCGATGCCACCGCGTCCTTATCGAAGGACTCGTCACCGTAGTCGAATCCGGTACGCCCCAACGCATCCGGACCATGAAGTAACGAGTCACCGCTGGCCAGGTTCAGCGTGAATGCCGGCGCGTTCACTAGCGAGCGATCCCCGGTCTGCTTCAACGCCGCCACAATCAGCCGAAACATCGCGATCGCCGTCGCGAACGGGTTCACATCCACCCCGTATACCGACTCCAACGCCTTATTCACCCGTGCACGTGCCTCCATGCCCGGTGCTTCGCGATGCCAACGATTCACGAGGATCTCGAACGCCCCCAATAGGAAGTGCCCAGACCCGCACGTCGGGTCGATGACCTTGAACCCCTCCAGCGGGCGCTCCGCCAGCGCCGGAATCAACGTCTGCTCGAGGATGAACTCCTCCACGAACACCGGCGTCTGAAATAAGGCGTACTTGTCTTTAGCGTGGTCCGAGAGGTCCTGATACAAATCCCCCAAAAAACGTGTCGACAACTCATCATCATCGAAGCGCCACAAAAGATTACCGTCGTCATCAGTGCGCCGCCAGAAGCTCAACAACTGATGCACCGCATCCGAGGACGGGCTGATGATCCCGATCGCCGCGTGCTCATCGACCAACGGCGCAGTCGCCCGGTTGGCCCGCAGGGCCGCGAACGCCACTTCCAACCACTCGCGATATGACCGATCGGGATCAGCCTGATAGAACGCGTTCTCGGTATCCAATGCCCGCTGCCGTAACCGCACATCCGCGTGAGTGATCCACACCCCGGACTCACCCAACAGCAGATTGTCCTCGCAGAACCGCACGAACACCGACGTCAACAACCACCCCACCGCGGCCTGGGTCAACTGATCATCCACCCAATCGGTGAACGACCCCGCGGTCAACTCCTGGGCCACCGCCTCACGGTGCTGCGACCGCCACCGATCCAACACCGCGGTGTCAGCGTTCAACCGCTCCCGCATGTCATCAACCAGCAACCCCACCTGCGGACGCAACTCCGCAGTCAACACACCACCAGAAACCGTCGCCAACCCCACCTACAGCACCCCACACTTATCCACAGCCAAACCCCGCAACACGACCAGATCGGACGACTTTCATGAGCTTGCCCGGCGTCGTGTGGCGATCAACGGTCGCCAGTTGGGTAGGTCGTTGACGGGTACGCCGA
>NZ_JAMQTI010000066.1:0-3170 GCF_032883055.1 Mycobacterium sp. 29Ha | reverse complement strand
CGGGAAGGTCCCGCCTATAACGCGGTTGACCAACCTGCCTGGGCAGTACACCTAGCCCGGCTCGCCGGCCTGCTCAAGCCGGCCTTGGAAATCATGTGGGTCGAGGACGTACGTCGCATGAACAAGTTTCTCGACGCAGAGGTGCCGGACGTCGCTGGGCACTTGTTCGGACGGGAACGCACAGCGTTGGCTGCGGTGCGCGAACCGTTCAAAGAGGCCTTCGGACCGCATTGCTTCTACTGCGGCGCCCACCTACCGGCGAACAATCCGATCGATCACGTCCTGCCCTGGTCGCTCGTCGGGATCGACGGACTGTCGAATCTCGTGCTCGCGTGCACGCGGTGCAACAGTGACAAGAGTGGCGCACTACCTGCGGTGGGATTCGTTGATCAAGTGCTGCAACGTGATCGAGAAACCTTGGAGCAGCTAGCAGTCGCCTTGCAGTGGCCAACGCAGCACGACGGGTAGCCGCAGCCGCACGCGGCATCTACCGCGGCCAGCCGGCCGGCGTGCCGACGTGGTCCGGCTTCAAATCCGTTGAGCGGCTGGATATCAGCTTTCCACCGCCGTGGTTACGTTCATAATCGCTCGACGTAACTGTTTGAGCCGGCGGCGAATTGCTGTCGCGTTCATGTGCTGAAGATTCAGCGGTGGATCAAGCTTCGCCAACACTTCTCGCTCGAGGCGCCCCAACGAGTCCCTGTCGTCGAACGGGATGGTGACGAGCCGTAGATGATTATGCATCCAGCGCGTCAAGCCATCTTCGTCGATCCGCGCGACGCCGTTGGCATTCGCGACGATCGCGCCGAGCGTGCGTCGGAATGTGGAGAATTCGTGGTTTCCGCCGAGGTGCATTGTCATGATCCGTAACCACAATGTGTTGTTGGAGCGCTGACCGCTGGGCCAGCGGGTTGCGCCCGCCAGGCCTGCGTAGATCAAACCTGGCTTGACCTCCAAGCCAAGACCGCGACTCAGGTCTTCGGCACCCTGCTCGTCGACCCACCAGCTGTACAGGCCGGGCCGGCCAAATGAAGCACGACCTCGGGCAATGAACTCCTGCGGCGATAAGGATATGGCCGCCTCGCTCAGTGCCTGAACACAGCGTTCAACCTCGTTGTCATCGGCGGACGGCCCAAGATCGGTCTGGCCGTACCACGCCAGACGTGGCCCCATCTGCAGACCCTGCAAGGGGTCGAGCACCCGGGCTCCGCGCTTCTCCAGCTCCGGCCGGACCGTATCGAGGTACGTTGAGCCCGCGTGGATTTCAATGGTCTTGTCCACCAACGGTCCGGCGAGCAGCTCGAGCCGTTCAGCCACCCACGTACCCCACGCAGCGCGATACGAGGCGGGAGTCTCGGGTAGATACCGCTCGTACGGCGCCAGCCACTCGTCCGGTGCGACGAGTCCGTGCTCGGCGGAGAGAATGAACCACGGAACGCTCGCCTTTTCGGCGTATGCGCGCTGCTTCTTGAATAACGCTGAGGTATAGAGGTCCTTCGCAGCAGACGGTCGAGCCGCCTTGGACTTCACGCAAGTGACCAAGATGATGTCGGCGTACGATGAGCCGGTCATGCGACTGCAACCGTCGATGCCTGAAATACTTCTGTCGGCATCGACTTATGCAGCCGCCAGGTAATGGCCATTGGGCGATCACCTTCATGAGATACGTAGTTGGCGGGACCGAGAAAGATGTACGGCGACGCACCTAGCGCGTTCGTTTTCGCCTCGCGGACGAACAGGAGGATGTGAGAACCGCGCTCGCGATGGTGAATGTATCGCTGTCCCGTCGGCGATGCCTCCGATGTGGTGGATTGTGACTCCCAGTGGAACAGGTCAGGGCTTAAGGCGAAGTCGCGGTACATGGTTGTCGGCGAGTAATCGCGGTCGGACTTTCTCAACGTGATGAGAAAGGCGTCTGCGTTGACGTCCGGACACCAAGCCACACCCTCGCGCATGGTGCTTGGCGTACGCTGCATCGACGCGAACCCCAGCGCCGCCAGAATCTCCTCACGGGAGTAGGTCGCGTGCACTTCCAGCGGTACATCTTCGAGACCAGGCAACAGGCTGCCCAGGTTATACGTGGTTCGTCGCGCAGTGTCGAAGGCGATGTCAACGACTTGTCTCATCTCTTCGGCGACTGGTTCGTTCGGAAGAACTTCGAGACCCGACGCGATTCGGTCGAATCCCCCGCCGTTCGGAAATAGCGAGAAGAACAGCATCTCGGCGAGCCGCTGTTCGGCCGGACTGGCCGCATCTATCCGTCCGTCGAGTATCGACTTGTATGTGGCCCATCTGTGCCGGTCGTCAACGTGCGCGACCGCGCGCACTCGCTTGACCAGATCGGTTTCGCGAGCGCCGGTTTCGTTGGCGATCTTGCCGGCGTCTCTGCAGAGCGTGGTCCATGAGCGATTGTTGCGCAGGATGTCTTCGAGAGCGCGCCCATGTGCGTCAAGGTAGGACGCCAATCGGTCATCCGGATGAGAGCAGACCTCGGATACCAGCGCGGCCCACCTCGGCGCCACCTGCTGTCGAATGTTTTCGAGGACGAGGGTCTGCGCGACGCGATCCAAAATGATTTGGCTGCCCGACGGCAGGAATGGAAATCCCTCTTCGACCTGCCGCTGCAACGCCTTACCTCCGACGCCCGTCATTGCGCGGAACCGTTGGTCGAACCGAAACTCGCGACGCTGATGCCCGACGAAGTCCAACGCAGTCAGCACAGTCTTGCCTCGGGTCAACCGGAGACCGCGGCCCAACTGCTGCAGAAAGACGGTCGCGCTCTCGGTCGGGCGGAGGAAGAGGACGGTATCGACCTCTGGGATATCGAGCCCTTCATTAAAGAGATCAACGGCGAACACGATGTTGATCTCGCGATTTCTTAGTAACTGCAATGTATCTCTGCGGTCAGTCGCTGACGTTTCGGCCGAGACTGCCTTTGCGGGAATGCCGGCTTCGACGAAGCGTTGGGCCATGTACCGTGCGTGGTCGACTCTGACGCAAAAGCCTAGGGCGCGCATTGCCCCGATGTCAGATACCTTGTCGCGCAGTTCTTTTATGACGATGCGTGTACGTGCGTCGTTGCCGGTGTAAAGGCTGTTCAAGGCCGAGAGGTCATATCTGAGGGGGACCCGTTTGGTGGTCCAGTCGCTATGCGGCTTGGGGTTGGTGGG
>NZ_JAMQTI010000065.1:0-3171 GCF_032883055.1 Mycobacterium sp. 29Ha | reverse complement strand
AGAGCGCTTCGAGGAAGGCGAGCAGGGGGTCGTTGGGGCGGTAACGTCCGGTTTCGATGTTGGGTGGCGTGGTGCGGGCGAGAGCTTTCTCCTTGATTTCGAGGTGGGCGTGCAGGTAGATCGCGGTGGTGTCAACTTGCTCGTGACCGAGCCAGAGCGCGATGACGGTGGTGTCGACGCCGGCTTCGAGCAGTCGCATAGCCGCGGTGTGTCGCAAGACGTGGGCGGTGACATGTTTCGTGTTCAGCGAGGGGCAGGCGATGGCGGCGGCATGTTGGTGATGGGCGAGTCTGCGTTCGATGCCGTCGCGGCTCAGTGATCTCCCGGTTCGTGTCGGGAAGATCGGATCTGTTGGTTTGCTTGATGATTCGGCCATCCATTCTCGCAGTGATTCGATAGTGGGTCTAGTCAGGGGTGTAACGCGGTCCTTGCGGCCTTTGCCATGGCAGGCGACGTGCGCTCCGGCTCCGAGGTGGATGTCGTTGCGGCGCAGCCCGATAACTTCGGAGACACGTAATCCGGTTTGGACCATGAGCAGGATGAGTGCTCGATCTCGTCGTCCGGCCCAGGTTGTCGGGTCCGGTGCCGCGAGCAGGGCGTCGACCTCATCGGTGGTGAGGTAGGTGACCAGGGCTCGTTCGAAGCGTTTGGACGGCATGGCCAGGACTCGGCTGATGGTGGCGGCGTGTTCGGGGTGGCGCAGCGCAGCGAAGCGGAACACCGAGTGGATCGCCGAGAGTCGGGCGTTACGGGTGCGCACGCTGTTGTGCCGATCGCGTTCGAGGTGATCGAGGAACGCGGCGATCAGGTCGCTGTCGACGTCGTCGATTTCAAGCGAGGATGGCTGCTTGCCGGTTCGCGTGGCGGCGAAACCGACTAGCAGCCTCCAGGCGTCGCGGTAGGCGCGGACGGTTTCGTCGCTGGCGTGGCGCTGTTGTCGGAGCCGGTCGGTGAAGAACGCCTGCAGGGTTGGGGCCAGCGCGGTCATCACCGGTCATCGCCTTCGCGGTCGAGCCGTTCGAGGGCTGCGGCGAGCAGTTCGGGCGCGGCCGACAGATACCAATACGTGCCCACGGGGCTGCGATGGCCGAGATAGGTGGCCAGCAGCGTGAGTTGGCGGTCGATGTCCAGATCACGGGTGTAGGCGTCGAGCAGCCTGGAGACGGCGAAGCTGTGCCGCACATCGTGGATGCGTGGCCGACACGACGACGATCGGGGTCCAATGCTGGCCTGCCGCAGCAGCTTCTGAAACGTCCAGTGGATGTTGCAGTAGAGCAACCTAGTGCCCGCCGGGGAGATCAACAGCGCCGTGGTGCGTGCCGTTGACCTTCGATCGGCGCGCTGCAGGTACTCGCGCACGGCTGCCGTCGTGCTCGGATGCAACGGCAGCTGCCGTGTGACACCGCCCTTGCCTTGCCGAACCAGCAGCACCCCGCGATCGGCATCGAAATCGTCGACGTCGAGGGCGATCGCCTCCCCGACCCGCATGCCGGTGACCACCAACAGCCCGATCAAGGTTTGGTAGGTAGCCACCCGCAACGGAAATCGCAGCGTGGTGGCAGCCCGCATCAACGCGGCGATCTCGGCGTCGGTGTAAAGATAGGGGTTGGCGCGCTGGGATTTCCACGGCAACACATCGGTGGAGGGCACCTCATGCGCCTCGTCGAGGACGTGCAGATAACCGGCGAACCCCCGCACGACGGTGAGACGGTGAGCCCACCACAGAGGGCTGCCGTCGTGTGGTAGCCGCGCCCACGCCAACGCCAGATCGGCGGTGATCACCGACGCGCCGCGCTCTTCAAGGTAATCGAGGAACTGGTTGAGCAGCTTCTCGGCACGCTGCAACGCGTAGCCGAGGGATCGGCGCAGGCTCAGGTAGTCGGCCAGCGCTTGACGCAGCGGGTTCATGCCGCACCACCCGGCCACGGGCGGGCCAGTTCGCGCAGGCCCTCGGTGTCGACCTTGGCGTAGATGCTGGTGCTCAGCAGATGCCTGTGACGCAGCACTTGACCGACTTCTGGGAGCGCCGCTCCCGCCCGCACCATCGCCGTGGCGGCGGTATGCCGTAACTGCCGCGCTCTCACGGGGCCCAGCCCGGCTCGTTGGGCTGTCCTGTTGACGGTGTCGGTCACGCCGCTCACCGACAAGGACCGGTGCGGGGCGCGGTATCGGACGAACACCGTGCGGCTTTCGGCGGTCGCGGGACGCCCGTCGCGCAGGTACTCGGCCACCGCTTCGCCCACGTCGACCGGCAGCGGCAGCCGCTCGATCCGATGCCCTTTGCCCGTAACGGCGAGTTCCCCAGCGCGCCAATCGATATCGTCGAGCCTTAAGGAGGCGACTTCACCCGGACGCAACCCCAGTCGCGCCAGCAGCACCAGCATCGCGTAATTGCGCCGACCCATCGGGGTGGTCCGGTCGCAGCAGGCCAATAGCCGCCGCACCGCGTCGCGGTCCAGGCCCCGCGGCAGGCCGAGGCGTGTCCCGCCGGCCACCGATGGGACCGCGGGTGCCAACGACGACCCGATCACGCCCTCCACGTGCAGAAAGCCCAGCAGCGACCGCACCGCGGTGACGACCAGCTTCGCCGTTCCCACAGCACGTCCAGGGCACGACGCCCGCACGAACCCAATCACATCCGCCGAAGTCAGCAACCCCAGATCCAGTTCGCCGCCCGCCATCCGCCTCGCAAGCAGCGGACTCGTCAGATGGGCATATAACCCGGCGGTGGACGGCGACAGTCCCCGCTCACGCACCAGATAGGCGCGGTAGCGAGCCAACAGCGTCTCCACCGCCCCGCCCGGCTGCGGCTCCGTCTCCGCCGGCACCGCGCCAAGCCCGCGCAGATACGTGAGCAAGGGCGATAAAGCCTTGGGAGACAACCACAGACGATAACCAGCAGCACGCCGTGCGGCGAGGAAATCCGCCAACACAGAAGCCGTCAGCCCATCGGCGGTCAGTCCGCACTGAGTCATCCACCGACTCAAATGCGCCATCAACTGCAGCTGATTGGCCGCCGCATTCGGTCGATACCCAAGCCGAACCAACTCGGCCGCGAAACCGCTGTTGAACGCCGCCAACGGGCCAGTCACCCGCACCCGATCCGGATTTCCCATGACGCCTCCTTCTCGTAACCGATAGAGAAGGAAAGCGTCGCGCCTCCGAGCCCAC
>NZ_JAMQTI010000064.1:0-3344 GCF_032883055.1 Mycobacterium sp. 29Ha | reverse complement strand
GTGCTGCGCTACCTGAACCCCGACGTGGACCTGGACGGAGACGATCCGCCGATCGGGTTCAACTATCTGGGGCGTCTGGGCGGCCCTGCCGCCGAACTCTCCGATGAGATGTGGCGACTCCCACAAGAAGGGTTGTCGTTTAATCTAGCGGCCTCGGCGGTGCCTATGCCGCTGATGCACACCCTGGACCTCAACGCCGGCACGGTCGACACCGACATCGGCCCTTATCTGCACGCGGATTGGACGTGGGCGGCCTCGGCGCTGGATCGCGCGCAGGTCAGCCGGCTGAGCCAGTTGTGGTTTGACGCTTTGGCCGGCATCTGTGCGCACGTGCGCGGCGGTGGCGGCGGGTTGACGCCGTCCGATATCGCGCCGGCAAGGCTGAGCCAACAGCAGATCGACGAGCTGTGCCGGGAAAATGAGGTCGCGGATGTATTGCCGCTGACTCCGGTGCAGCAGGGTCTGCTGTTCCACGCGAGGACCGCCCAGGCGAGCGATAACAGTGCGTATGCGGTCCAGCTGGATATCACCGTGGCCGGCCCGCTCGATCAGCACCGGCTGCGTGATGCGGTGGCCACGGTGGTCGACCGGCATCCCAACCTGGCGGCTCACTTCTGCGACCAGTTTGATGAGCCCGTGCAGATCATTCCGGCCCATCCGGCGGCCGGGTGGTCGTACGTGGAACTAGACGCCGAAGACGTGGATCTCGAGGACCAGATCCAACGGGTGTGCGCGGCCGAACGCGCAGCTGTCTGCGACCTCGCCGATCCGCCGTTCGTGAGGGCGGCCTTGATCCGCACGGCAGAAGACCAGCATCAGTGTGTCTTCACTTTTCACCACATCGTGGTGGATGGCTGGTCCCTGCCGATTCTGCTGCAGGAGATCTTCGCCGGCTATTCCGGGCAGCGGTTGCCCGCGGCGGCACCGTATCGCAGGTTTCTTACGTGGCTGGCCGCCCGGGACATTGATGCGGCCCGTGCTGCCTGGGGTGGGGTGCTCGCTGGTTTCGACACCCCCACTTTGGTGGGCCCGTCAGACCGGCGGGAGCTAGGCCCACGAGCCGTTGCGTCTTTTCGGGTGCCGGCAGACACCACCCGCGCGCTTGGTGATTTGGCCCGTTCGCAGCACACCACCGTTAACACGATCCTGCAGGGCGCGTGGGCGCAGTTGCTGACCTCGCTGACCGGCCAGCATGATGTCGCCTTCGGCGTGGCGCTTTCAGGACGGCCGGAGGAGGTGGCCGGTGCGGACTCGATGGTGGGTTTGTTGATCAACACCGTGCCGGTGCGGGCGAACATCTTGCCGTCAACGACTACCACCGGCCTGCTCGAGCAGTTGCAACACGTTTTCACCGAGACCCTTGAGCACCAGCATCTGGCGCTTAACGAGATCCACCGCGTCAGCGGCCACGACCGGTTGTTCGACACCCTGTTCGTGTTTGAGAACTACCCGGTCGCCAAAGCCACGCTGTCGGGAGACGACGGGCTGACGATCACCGAAGTCACCAGCCGCGAATACAACCACTACCCCCTCGCGATGATGGTCCTTCCGGGTACCGAACTCGGGTTGCGTGTCGAATTCGATACTGATGTGTTTGATGCGGCGAGTATCGAGTCTTTGGTTGAGCGGTTGCAGCGGGTTTTGGTGGCGATGGCTGCTGATCCTGGGCGGCGGTTGTCGTCGGTGGATGTGTTGGATGCTGGTGAGCATGCCCGGTTGGATGGGTGGGCTAATCGGGCGGTGTTGACCGAGCCGGTGTCGGCGTTGGGCTCGGTTCCGGCGGTGTTCGCTGCTCAGGTGGCGGATGCGCCGGAGGCGTTGGCCCTGACGTTTGAGGGCCGTTCGATGTCGTATCGCGAGTTGGATGAGGCGTCGAATCGGTTGGCGCGTTTGTTGGTTGATCGGGGGGCGGGTCCGGGTCAGTGTGTGGCGTTGTTGATTCCGCGGTCGGCCGAGGCGATCGTGGCGATGGTGGGCGTGCTCAAGTCTGGGGCGGCGTATGTGCCGTTTGATCCGGGGGTGCCGGCGGCGCGGTTGGAGTTCATGCTCGGCGATGCCGCGCCGATCGCGGCGGTGACTACTGCGGCGTTGGCCGGTCGGTTCGATGGGTATGACTTGTCGGTCGTCGATGTCGAAGATCCGATGATCGAGACTTATCCGGGTACGGCGTTGGCGGTGCCGGCTGCTGATGATATTGCGTATTTGATCTACACGTCGGGTACGACGGGTGTGCCTAAGGGTGTGGCGATCACGCACGGCAATGTGACCCAGGTGTTGGAGTCGCTGCCGGTGGATTTGCCTGCGGGGCCGGGTCAGGCGTGGTCGCAGTGGCATTCACTGGTGTTTGACGTGTCGGTGTGGGAGATCTTCGGCGCCTTGTTGCATGGCAGCCGGTTGGTGATCGTGCCTGAGGCGGTGGCGGGGTCGCCGGAGGATCTGCACGACCTGTTGGTGGCCGAGCAGGTCAGCGTCGTGTATCAGACTCCTTCGGCGGTGGGGATGTTGTCGCCGGAGGGTCTGGAGCGGGCGGCGTTGGTGGTCGCTGGTGAGGCGTGTCCGGCTGAGGTGGTGGATCGGTGGGCGCCGGGTCGGGTGATGATCAATGCCTATGGCCCGACTGAGGCCACGATTTATGCGGCGATCAGTGCGCCGTTGACTGCGGGCTCTGGTGTGGTGCCGATCGGTTCACCGGTACCCAAGGGGGCGACGTTCGTTCTTGATGAGTGGTTGCGGCCGGTGCCTGCTGGGGTGGTCGGTGAGTTGTATCTGGCGGGTCGTGGTGTGGGGGTCGGTTATGTGCACCGGTCCGGGTTGACGTCGTCGCGGTTTGTGGCGTGTCCGTTCGGTGGGCCTGGGGCGCGGATGTATCGCACTGGGGATCTGGTGTGTTGGGGTGCTGATGGTCAGTTGCGGTATTTGGGTCGTGCTGATGAGCAGGTCAAGATCCGTGGGTATCGCATTGAGTTGGGGGAGATCCAGGCTGCGCTGACCGGGTTGGACGGGGTGGAGCAGGCGGTGGTGATCGCCCGCGAGGATCGTCCTGGTGATAAGCGGTTGGTGGGGTATGTGACCGGGACTGCTGATGTGGCGGGGATGCGTTCGGCGTTGGCTCAGCGGTTGCCGGGGTATATGGTTCCCGCGGCGGTGGTGGCCATCGATACGTTGCCGTTGACGGTTAACGGCAAGCTCGATCGGCGTGCGTTGCCGGCCCCGGAGTACCGCGACGGCGATGGTTATCGGGCTCCTGGGGATGCCATCGAGGAGATTCTGGCCGGCATTTTCGCCCAGGTTCTGGGTTTGGAGCGGGTCGGGGTCGATGATTCGTTCTTCGAACTCGGCGGGGA
>NZ_JAMQTI010000063.1:0-3517 GCF_032883055.1 Mycobacterium sp. 29Ha | reverse complement strand
CATCAAACGGAATACGCGACTTCTGACGGCCGAGGCTCTCTCCAACGATGACCACAGGCGAGTCTTGTGAACCCTTCTGTTCCAACGCACTCTTACCAGTCACCGGTCGTTCCTCTTAGCTGGCAGCGTGCGGTATAGGGCGGCACGGCTGACCTGACCACCCGGCGTCTATGGCCGCGAGGTCGCCGGGTGGAACCTTCAGACTCGTCTTCTGCCGACGATTCTGGTTCTGGTATCTCCTCGTTGTCATCGTCCTGAGCCGACTCTCGCAACGGCACGCGGATGCAAAGAACCCCGTTCCTAAGATCTGTCCTCGGATTTGCAAAGCCGAACGAAGCCTCCACCCGGCGCCTAATAACGCTTGGGTGCCGTGGCAAGGTACGGCCAGATGTCGAGCAGTCCCTGAGCGGTGATCGGAGTCAGCGGAAGCCATCCTTCATGGTGGGCAATGGTGGCTAGGCCGCGCATTTCCTTCCCCTTTACATCAATCCACCGCAGTGCATCGGCTTCCCATCCAGCTTCTGCACTGCGTGCACGAACCTCCACCTCGTCGGCACTGAGGCGAGTTTGGGTGTGTGCGACGGCAAACTGACCGTGGTACCGCCCAAATCCATACCATGTGAACCAAATTGGGCCGATGTCACTCCGCTCCAGGCCGAGTTCCTCCCGCGCCGCTCGATGTGCAAGATCAAATAGGTCTTCCGGCTCATGACCAGCGGTCATGGGGATTGCATTCATAGTCTCGCAAACGCCGAGTGATCGCAGACCTGCGGCGGATGCGGCCGACGCCGAACGTCGCGTCATCAGTACTTCGCCTCGCGTAGTACTGACAGTGAGATTGACGAAGAAGGAGCGGGGCGGGGCGACTGCCAGCGTTTCAAGAATCCCGTGACGCATGATTCGCTGCTGAAGCGGTTTCCACAGCTCATCATCTGCGAGAAGCCTTGGTAGAACCAAGCTGTCGGCGTACTCACTGGGTCGAACACGAAGGGTGAAACCCTTTGTTGAGTTACCAGATTCGCCGTGATCGACCGTTGAATCGGTAACCTCGCACACCTCTCCCTGTACTCGGGCTCGGATGGAGTGAACTTCCCGTTCAAGAATCGCCGGTGGAAACCATTCCTGCGGGGGGCGGTCTGCAGTGTCGCGCTGGACGCGATGTTTACCTGGGTCGAGAGGTCGCGACGCTGACCAGCTCATAATTTGGTAGAGGTAAATTTCCTGAAGGTCGTAACCGCCGGCCTTAGTAGGGAACCACGTCCTAACCCGCGAGGTACCGCGATGCTTCAACCGCTCAATCGCGGGCTGGACGAACACCGTGGCAAGAACGCCGGCTAACGCGCCGGCGCCGAGAAGGAGAATGGCTTCCACACCCGACGATGCTAAAACGGTTACCTATGAGGAGCGATCGGAACGGCCTCATCGGGTTGCCGTCTTTGCTAAGTCGCCATCTTACGCCGCCGCCATCGCGGGTTCCCCAACAACCGAGTCGACAGCCTGGACAGTCCCGTACCTGCGCAACGAAACGGCGCGGAGGCGTGTGTCGGCACGGTCTGCAGGTCCTACTCCGCGTCCGTGGATCATCGTGACTACTGGCGGGACGCCCGTTGTGCGGAATGCTCGCAAAACAGTCACGGTGTTCGACCCCATCGCATCGGGAGCGATAGCTACTCAACGACCGCGTGCAGATTTGCTGAGTCCACGGGGTCTACGACGCCGTGTGTCAGCCAAGGGAGAGCAGGAGGAACCGTCACTTATGCCGAAGTCGAGAAAACAGATCACGGAGATAACACGCCGCAAGATCTTCGACTCGATCGCTCTGGCCAACACTGCCTGGGCGGGGCGCCTAGATGAGCCCGATTTTCTCGCTCGAATCTATGATCTCGATGCTCTGCCCAGTACGGACCGCCGCTTCAAGACGGCCGCCGGCGACATTTGGCAGCATCGGGTAAACAACCCGACGGATTGGGACGATGACTGGATATTCACAGACAGCCGATTTCGTCTGCAACAGGGTGACGATGAGTCAGTCTTGCGGTTTCTCGCAGAAATGCTGCACCCGATTGTCCGCCCTGATGAAGAAGAAGTCGCGGCTCTCCTGAAAGGGTTCAACGACGCACTTTCACGCGACGGCTTCGAGTTGTACCCCGCCCAGTGGATCAGTGGCCATGCTGTCTACGGCTGGCGGCAGCAGGAGTCCTTTCACGGCGCTACGCCCCAACTCAAGTTGCGCGAGCGCACGCTATTGACCGATCCGGCTGTGCTGGAAGAACACCTTGTGCGAATCCGTGATGGTCTCGCCTCCGACCCACCCGCTGCAATCTCCTCATGCAAGAACCTGCTCGAAAGCTTGTTCAGAATCCTTCTCGCGCAAAATAAGATCGAGTACGAATCGAAGGAAGACATCCCGCAGCTTTACCGCAAAGTCGCGAATCTGCTTGAGCTGAATGCTGAATCTGTGCCGGGAAGTGCAAGGGCGAGCCAAAGCTCTCAACAGATTCTTCGGACACTGGTCACTACGGTGCAGTCGCTCTCTGAACTTCGAAACCAGCTTGGAATCGGCCACGGGCAAGCATCGCGCAGTGTCGCCCTTGCACGGCATGCCCGACTCGCGCTCAATGCAACCGTGACAATCGCTGAGTTCATTCTGGATACGTGGCAGGTTCGGTTTGATAGCGGACGCCTTGAACTCGACATCTGACGAGCCGGGGTCGGTCATGCTCTCTGCCGCGTCCAGTCGGATACACGCAAGGAGGGTTATCTGCGACAGTCGCGACCTTGACAGTCGTGGCTGCATTCACGTCATGCTCAGACGCGCAAGTGAGGTTGATCGGTGGTGGGCTTCCCACACCAACGGGTGCGTAGTGGAAGAAGTAGGCGATGTACCACCGCCGGAAGCATTCCGCGTGGAGCGCGTCTCATGGCAGCACCTCGACGGCGACCGGGTGAAGCTGTCGGTCGCATTTTCGCCAGCGGCCCCCCAGAACCTGGAACTATCGAGTACGGCATTCGTGTCTGGACCATCATCTGAGCTTGCTGACTACGCCGTCCTCATCGTGGATTCGTCAACAGACTCAGGTGGCCGCTGGCGTGCCGACGCCGATGCGCTGAGTGAACCGCAACGCTCTGTGCTCATGTCCGTGATACCGCCGGTAGCGTCGTGACCCTCGTGTTGGATCTCGAGGGTCAAGCGAATCTCCTCGGTGAGGGCCGTGGCGGCTATAGATCGCAGGATGCGGCAGGGTTACGGCCGCTGACGCAGTACAGCTTCGCCATTGAGACAATCAACTGATTGCCATCGCACTACTGAGTGCGGAACGGCCTGTGTCGATAGCCACCTGTGTTTTCGGGGGACCAAACAGTCGCTGCGCGGCAGCGACGGCAGCGGCGCTCATGCGGAATTGCAGTGCCCGTAGCCACCCGCTCGATAACATCGGTCAGATTCTGTCGTAGCCGGATGTCCCTAGCCCGGATTTTTCGCGCAATGTCGCCTGTGACGGTGTGTAGATAAGCGAAA
>NZ_JAMQTI010000062.1:0-4050 GCF_032883055.1 Mycobacterium sp. 29Ha | reverse complement strand
GTGGTCATCGTTGGAGAGAGCCTCGGCCGTCAGAAGTCGCGTATTCCGTTTGATGGCGGTAGCGGACGGCTGCTGGACCGCGCACTGAAGCAAGCCGGCAGGACGAAGGACCAAGTGTTCACCACCAACGTCGTCGATTGGCATCCGCCCAACGACTATCGGCTCACGAGGCAGGACATCGACAATGAAATCCCCCGCCTGAAGGGCGAACTCGAAGCCATCCATCCCAAATTAGTCATCTGCCTCGGTAAGCTCGCGGCGACCACGTTGCGGACTCTGTATCCCGAAGCGTCGCAACTGCCCTGGCCGTTCTCCGCGCCGCGCAAGCAGATCGACCACCCTGCGCTTCTGTTTACCCTGCATCCGTCGGCAGCCCTACGGCAGCGCAACAAGCTGCCGGAGGAAGAACGCGAGCCTTACGAACGCCGCTATGTGTCGAGCCTGGCAGCGGCGCTGCGGTGGAGTTTCGAGAGCGACGACGCGACTCGCCAGCCTTGGACCGAGGCCGACGTGATCGCCGTGGACGACCTGTACCGCGAGTACGGCAGGCTCGGCGCCACGCACCCCAAGGTGCAAGCCCTGTCACGCCGACTGGGCCGGACGCCGGCGGCGGTCGCGGCGGAGATGAACAACCTGCACCACGCACACAGCGAGCCGGGCGTATATCCCGGCAAGCACTGGCGTTTCAGCGAACTCGACCGGAAGGTGGCCGACCGGTGATGACCGCACACCTGACCGCGGAGCTTCCGCCGCCCTGACGCGGTGGGGACGGTCGGCAGCCCAGCGAGGGTCAGCATCGTTACTCAGGCAACGCTGACGACTTCCACAACTCGCCGGGCAGCAGCACATCCAGTTGATCTAGCCACTGCCGCCCGCAGTTGAGCGCCCAATTCGCGCCGTCGAGATGCCCTCGACCAGTTGATGATTAGGATTCGCTCGCCGCTAGGCGGTGGGCGGTGCTCCGCCCGATCCCGAACTCCGCAGCCAGTTCGAGAACTGGTCTGCCCGCAGCCGCAAGTCGCCGGAATTTCGCTTTTTCATCGGCGGTGAGTCTTCTCATTCTTCTCGATTTGGTGTCGTCCTCCCACCTGCTCCACCGCCATTCAGGAAGCGATTCCAGGAGACGCTGACGATCCTCGCTGAGTTTCCCGGCCGCATATTTGTTGCGCTGCTTCTGTACCCACCCGCCAATTCGAAACCCGTCGCGAAGCTTGTAGGACTGATGTATACGAGCCGTCCCGTGCTCCGCGACGTAATCAAGCAGTTCTCGATAATGCTTGTCCCATGCTTCGGCGAGGGGCTCCCAGGACCAGCCCGGCAGCGCCTCCAGCCTCTGCTGCCGCTCCGCGCTAAGAATGCCCTTGTCATGGACCGTCCTCTGGACTACCACCCACGAACCAAGCTTGTACCCATCAGGCTCAATGTATGCCTGAGTGGGCAGCGGGGACTTTGGGTGCTTCTGCATATAATCCGTCAACCGCCTAAAGCCCTTCTCCCACTTACTATCCCAGGTATGCCAGGTCCATGTTCTCAGCTCCTCCAGCCGGCGCACCTGTTCCCTCGTTAGCTGCCCATCGGTGTACTTCTGCCGCTGAGTCGTGATCCAGGAACCGAGCCTGTAACCATCGTGTTCGACGTAGCTCTGTGTCGGTAGCGCATCGTTCTGCTCAACATAGGTCTGGAGTCGGCGATAGCCGTTCTCCCACAGATCGCTTTTCACGGCCCAGGACCAGTCTGGCAATGCCTCTAGTCGAGCTCTGCGGGAGTCAGCGAGTGTGCCCCGAGCGAAGTTCACTCGCTGCACGCTAACCCACTGGCCAAGTCTGTAGCCCTCAAAGATGACAGAGCTGTACACGCGAGCGTGTTTGTACTTGTCGGCATATCGGAGCAGGTAGGAGAAACCTTCCTCCCACATGTCGGAGCGGGCATCCCATAACCACTCAGGTAATTCCTCCAACCGGCGCACTCGGTCAGGAGCCAGGCATCCCCGGATGTAGTCCGTGCGCTGCGTGTTAACCCACGTTCCAAGTTTCTGCCCCTTGAAAAGACACTTCGCGGGTACCCGTGCGCTCTTCTTGACCGCTATGTAGTCCGCCAACAGCCCGTACCAAAATTCCCACGATTGAGTCGTCCGCTCCACCAGTCGTGCTTCAAAGGCGCCGACGAAGTCCTTGCTTACCGTGGCCGGGACATCGAGGTCGATCTTGTCCGGGATTTTCGGCTTGCCGCCCGTACGACCCATCTCTCGGCGCAGCGTGTCGAGCTGCTCGCCGAGTTCGGCATCGTGCGCCCGGAGCGCCTTGACCACATCCCACACCGGCCTGAACGCCGAACTGTCCAGCGCGGCTTCAGGGTCGGTCTCAGTGTCTACGAAGACAGGGATGACGACGGTGCCGGTCGCCTTGTCCTCGGACTTGCGGATCGCCCGGCCAACGGCCTGGACGATGTCTACCTCTGACCGGCGCGGGTCGATGAACGCGACGCCGTCAAGGGTCGGCACGTCCACTCCCTCGGCCAGGCAGCGAGCGTTCGACAGCAGGCCCCTGTCACCGTCGTCGAGGCGGGCCAGATGCTGGAGCAGTACATAGCGGTCACCGGCGGGCATCTCTCCGGAGGCGAAGCGCGACCATAGGGTGCCCTTCGGTCGCTGCCGGGCCGGCATCCAGTCGATCACTTCCGGCATCTCGGCGGAGAACTTGCGGGCGCGGCTCACCCGCGAGTGGAACGAGATGACCCGGTGCAGGTCGTACTTCCTCATTGCCTTGGCCAGCCCGATCTGTCCGGCCAGGGTTCGGGCGTCGGTGACCGTCTTGCCGTCCCGCGTCACGAACACCCCGCGCTCCGCCCACTGCCGGTAGGTGTCGTCATCGACGCCGACGACGACGACTTGGTAGTCGGTGAGCAGGTCGCGCTCGATGGCCTCTCCGAAGGTGAGCCGGTGGAACACGGGACCGAACTTCGACTCGTCGTCCATCGAGGCGACTTCGTAATCGGCCTCGTCGGCGGCCTTGAGCACCCGGCCCGTGAAGTAGCGCGGCGTCGCGGTCATGAACAGGCGCCGCCTTGCCTTGATCTCGGCTGGGTCGAGCACCGTGGCGAAATCCGACGACGCCGGCCCAGCGCAGCGGTGGGCCTCATCAGCGATGACCAGATCGAAGGTAGGAACCCGTCCGAGGGCGAACGCCTTGGCAATCTGCGGAGACGACTGATAGGTGGCGAACATGACCCGGGGGCCTGACCGTTGCCGGAGGAACACGGCGATGGCCTCTGGGTCGGTAGTCACCGGCACCCCGAGGTCGCTGGTGTGCGAGATCGGGGCGTCCTCGGCGGTGGACACCGTTTCGTCGGAACAGACCGGCAGAGAGGCGAACTCTTCCGAGCAGTTGGCCCGCCACACGTTCAGCGTCTGCTTTAAGAGCGACAGCGACGGCACCAGAACGAGAGTCCGTTTGGCCTCGAGCTTCTCGGTGATGAACAGGGCCGCCAAGGTCTTGCCCGTACCACAGGCCATGACCAGTTGGCCTCGGTCGGCATCCTCGAATCCCTTGACCACGGCCCGCACTGCCTGCTGCTGGTGCCTGCGCGGCCTGGCCGGCGTGTGGCGTCGCGGAGGCCGCAACATCGCGGGCGATCTCGGCCAGTCAAGGCTAGCGGTGCGCAAGTCGTTGAGCCGGAAGAACGTGACCCGTTTCTCCTGATCGTTGATCGTGCGCTCGCCGATGCGGTCGATGAGGTCGGTGGTGGCGATGAGCATCCGGTAGCCGAACACCGCCCGGCCGGATTCGGACAGGAAGCGGTCGACATCCTTCTTGGTGACGCGGTACTTCGGGTCGTATGCCTTCGCTTGAATCGCCCACAACGTCCCGTTGCGGTCCTCGGCGACGAGGTCGATGCCGGCATCCCCGCCCCATCGACCGGGCCACTCAGACCACAGCCACACCCGGCGCAGCTCGTGACGATAGACGGGGTCGTTTTCCAGGAACCACTTGCAGATGTGCTCGAACTGGCGGCCACGCTTCTGCGACTCACCGTCCAGGGTGGCGTACAGAG
>NZ_JAMQTI010000061.1:0-4736 GCF_032883055.1 Mycobacterium sp. 29Ha | reverse complement strand
CTTCCCAGCCGGAAACCGCTACTGCCATCACCTTGGACGAAAAATCGGGGCTAGTAGTGAAATTAGACGTAACTGACTGTTGACTGTCAATTACCTGTGATCCCCGCAGGCCAGGAGGTGTAGACATCCGTGATGAAGGTCGGCGCCCAGATACATCCGCAGGACAGCCGAGCACCTGATTCTCGGACTGCGGGCGCCCTACGATCTGCGCGAGGTGGAACGTTTGGTGGCAGCCCGCTAATCGGCCGGAGAGGTGGTTCGCCCTGCCGAACCATAGTGCGGTGTTGCCACGCTACGAGCGACACTGTCGCTCATCTCTACCCGACCGCGAAGGTGCGCGACAACGTCGCTCAGACCTCGGCAACGCGACTAATCAACCCCGCGGAGCGAAAACCGGCATGTAGACAGTTTCGTCGCCGACGACCTGGTGTTCGAAGCGCACCTCGACTGCAAGGCCTACGTGGACCGAGTCCGTTTGACAGTCAACGATATTCGTCGCGATTCGCAGATCCTCCTGCTCCTCGAGCTGGACGATCGCGATCACATACGGCACGGGCACACCCGGGTTGAAGGGCTGGTAGTTGACGGTGTATGTGAACACCGTCCCCCGACCGGACACCGGGCGATGCTCCAGCACGCCGTCGCAATCCGGGCATTCGGCGGCCAGCGGAGTCACCCACCTGTCGCAGGCGGTGCAGAAGGGGATTCTGAGCGCTCCCTCGGCTCCCCCGGTCCAGAACGCCCGGTTGTGGTCATCGAGCGCGGGCAGCATCCGCGCTGAGGGCGGGGCGTGGTCGGACATAGCAAGCAAAGTACATTCCTATGGGCTGTCATTACAAAAATAGATGGATGGGTGCCGATGACCTACTTCGAGAAGGACACGATTGTCAGTGGCCTCGGGATTTCGCGCATCGGCCGCAAGACAGGCATCCCCGGGCTGGAACTGACCATGGAAGCGGTGCGGGATGCGATCGCCGACGCCGGCCTGACGCCCGAGGACATCGACGGTATCGCGACCTTCGGCGACACGCTGCCGTCTGAAGTCGTTGACAGCCTTGGCAATGACGCCGCCGACGTCGGCGTCGGATTCGGCACCGGCGGGGTGCTGACTCCGTTCATGTCGGCACTGGTCGCGGTGTCGGAGAAACGGGCGCGACATGTGCTGGTCTATCGGACGGTGCAGATGCTCGGCGGGGCGATGACCGGTTCGACAGCCTCACCGCTCCTCGCTCCCCTCGCCGACCCACCCCTCGAGCCTCGGCAACCCGGGACACGCAGGAAGCTCAAACCGTTCGAGGACATCAACGTGCTGCTGGCTGCGCATGCGTACTCGGCAGCCAACTGGGTCGCCATGCACTGCCGGCGTCATATGGAGATGTACGGAACAACACGGGAGCAGCTGGGCTGGCTCGCGATCAACAGCAGGCGCAACGCCGGCCTCAACCCTCGCGCGGCGTTCCGAGACCCGATGAGCATGGACGACTACCTGACCTCACGCCCTATCTCGACACCGTTGGGCCTCTTCGATTGCGATGTTCCGATCGACGGCGCGATTGCGCTGGTGGTGTCCCATTCCGACTATGCGGCGGACTGCCCGAACCCCGCGGTGAAGGTCGAGGCGGTCGGTGGTGCCTACGGCTCGGACGGCTGGTTCCATCGCGACGACTTTCCGAAGATGGCGTCCAGTGAGGCCGCGACGGAGATGTGGTCGCGCACCGACCTGACCCCTTCAGATGTGGACGTGGCCGAAATCTACGACGGCTTCACGTATCTCACGTTCGCGTGGCTGGAGGCACTGGGCTTCTGTGGCGACGGCGAGGCCGGGCCATTCGTCGAGGGGGCGACGCGGATAGCGCTCGACGGCGAGCTGCCGTTGAACACCTACGGGGGGCAACTGTCCGCCGGACGCATGCACGGCTACTGGCTGTTGCACGAAGCCTGCCTCCAGTTGCGCGGCCAGGCGGGCGACCGGCAAGTTGCGCGACGGCCCGAGGTGGCGGTCGCTGCGGCCGGGGGTGGCCCGATCGCCGGCTGCATGGTGCTGACCCGCTGACGACCGAACAGCCGCGAAACTGTATTCCAGCAGGAGAATTGCGAGTACCGGCCTGCTGGAATTCAGTTTCGGCGAAATAACGGCGGCCCACCGCACTGGCCGCAGAGGTGACGGCGGCCTAGGTCGACTTCTCTAGTCGGGAAGACGGGCACTGCCCGGCGGTGGCACGAGCGCCCACGTATCGCACGCCATCGCCAGCATCGCGTACGTGCCGACGACGAAGATGAGCTCCATCGCCTGGTGGGTGTCGAGCTCGTCGACCAGCCGCTGCCATGTCCGCGGTGCTGCACGACCGTTGGCCAGCAGTTCGTCGGTGGCCTCGAGAACCAACCGGTCGACGCCCTCGAATCCGTCGTTGCCCGCCGCGAGACGCGCGATGTCGGATTCCGGCAGCCCCCCGGCAGTGGCGACTCTGACGTGCTCCCCCCAGAAGAACACCGAACGTCGCGTATGCGCCAGGCGAAGGATCGCCAGCTCGCGCAGCCGCAGCGGCAGCTCACCGCGCAGCAGCAGAAAAGCGTTGTAGCTCATGAACTCCCGGGTCATCGCCGGATGACGCGCCAGCACACCGAGGATGTCGAAGTTCATGGGGTCCCGCGGGTCCCCCGAACCTGCGCGTGGCACGTCGTCACCCGGTATTCCGAACAGCGCACCCACCGCGGCGTACTCGTCGTCGCCCCACTCATCCTGCATCAGCGGGGGTAGCAGCGTCATCCCGGCGCTCCGTTCAGATCGTGCAGCTCAGCCAACGCATGCAGCTGTTCGAGGTAGTGATCGAAGGATTCGTGCCTGAAATAGGCGAACACCGTCGTCGTGCCAGCCGCGGCCATCTTCTCGAGCGTCTGTTTGGTCTCCTCCGGATTTCCCACCGGATCCAGCGGCTTCTCCGCGGGCAGCACGACCTCGAAGCCGTCGGGAACGTCGCGGGTGCTCAACCATTCGGCAGCGGTGTCGATCGACACGGCGAACGGGCACCAGCCGTCGGCAAGCGTGAGCGCCCGCCGCAGCGAGCGTTTCGTGCGACCGCCGACCCAGATCGGCATATGCGACTGCAAGGCACAAGGGTCGACGGTGAGGCCACCGAAGGAGTAGAACTCGCCTTCGTACGCGGGTTCATTGGTCGGCAGCGCTACCCGCAGGGCCCGCAACGCATCGTCGCCACGCGCCCCTCGGTCGTCGAACGGTGCGCCGAGAAGATCGAACTCCGGCTTCAGCGAGCCCACTCCGACACCCAGGATCACCCGTCCCTTGCTGACATGGTCTAGTGTCCCGTAACGCTTCACGATCTCCAGCGGATGGTGATACCCAAGCACGAGGGTCATGGTGGCGAGCCGGATCCGCTCGGTGCGGGCGGCGACGTAGCCCAAGGTGGCCAGTGGATCCCAGTACCGTGCACCACGCCGTGGCGCCTCGGACGCAGGTATGCCGATGTGCTCACTGCACGTCAGAAAGTGATAACCGAGCCGGTCTGCCGTCTCGGCGACTCGGCCGATGTCCTCGATCGTCGCATCGCGTTCCCACCCGAGCGCCGCGCCGCCGACGTTGGTGACCACCGGCGTCGCGATGCCGACCCTCACTGCAGAGGCTCTTCGCCCGCGAGGATCGTTCGATGCATGAGACGGCCACTGTCAACGGGATATTCGAGCACCCGGTGCATCGTACCGGTGTTGTCCCACATCAAGAGGTCACCCGGCTCCCACTGGTGACGGTAGACGTACTGCGGCTGGGTGGCCCAGTCACGCAGGCGGGCAAGAAGCGCCCGGCTCTCCTCGACCGGCATGCCGATCACGTAATCGGCTGTCGCACCGAGCAGCAACGACTTTCGGCCGGACTGATGTGTCCACACGATGGGGCACGCCTTCGTCGGCGACTTCTGCCAGAACGTGATCTCCTCGAAGCTCATCTCGGGGCGGACGTAATACTGCGAGCGTTCCGCGCTGTGGACCACTCGAAGATCTGCGATGAGTTCCTTGTCGGACCGCGGCAGGTCGTCGTAGGCCGCGTAGGTGTTGCAGAACTCGGTCTCACCTCCGGTTTCTGACAGCGTGACGGCCCGAAGCAAGGTCGCGAGGTTCGGATAGGGCTGCAAGGATCCGTCGAAATGCCAGAACATCGAGCCTTTCAGATACTCGGCTCGCTGGTTCACGTTCTTGTCGAGCGAGATCTTGTAGATGCCGCTCTCACCCTCGTTCGCGGGGATGGCGCCGAGGGTCCTGGCGATCGCGACCTGCTGTTCGTCGGTGATGTCGAGTCCGCGGAAGTAAACGACGCCGCGCTGCTCGAGAATTGCGCGGATCTGCTGGGCTTCGGAGCCGCGTAGCAGCGTGCCCAGGTCGGTTCTGATCTCGCTACCGATCCGCGGCGTGAGGTCGACGACGTCGAGCTGTGCTGACGTGAGTCCCATAGCGATCAGCTCACTCTCGTGAGAATGGTGTTGGCCGAATGCTTCACACGCGGCTGCTTCCACAGTTCGACCGCCAGCGACACGGTGATCAGTGAGTAGAGCAGGTTGCGTAGGTTCGCGACATCGTCGGGCAACGGTTCGGAATAGTCGAACTTGTCGACGTAAGCGACGGCTTCTTCGGCATAGGGGAACACCTGGTCATAGAACGCCTGGATCTCCTCCATCGGAGCCTGTCACGAATTCTGTGTAAGTCCGAGATGGGACTACTACGAGTTGTAC
>NZ_JAMQTI010000060.1:0-4781 GCF_032883055.1 Mycobacterium sp. 29Ha | reverse complement strand
CGGGCAACAGAGTCCCACAACGACTGGACCACTACGACGGGCTCACCTCACACCCATCAGGGCGTGGATGAAAGTTGCCAGCAGCTCGCGCAGCACATCGGGGTGGCAGGTGGTGAGTCGATCAGCCAGCACAGCCGGCCAGTCAATATTGTGGGCAGTGGTCATCGCGTCGATTCCTTTGCTCGAGTGACTTTGGTCAATCCCTCGAAGAATCACGCGATCGCTCCGGCGACCATGCGCCCCGCACCCTCGCCCGAGTTGGCCCGCCCGGGCCCGCAACCGCATCCCGGCGATCAATCATCCAGGCCGGCGCAGATGCGTGAGACCGATTGGAGACCCCGCTGTCGACGCCCGAGGGACTTACCCTGTTGGAAGAGTCAGTCGCTCGGCGCGCCGAGGTTTTCGACGTCGCTCTCTGTAATACGCAGTACCCGGCCCGAGGCGATGTCGAAGAAGAGCCCCAATGTATCTAATCGCTGCTCTTCCAGAGCGGGACCCACCACGGGATGGCCTTTCAAGCTCTGAATTTGCCAAGCCACGTTGACCATTGCCAACTGATCGCAGGCGTCGTACCCCTGCCTGGCCGCCGCCCGGCCGACGGGGTGACCGGCGCGGAACGCGTCGAGGCTTGGCAGCGCCTGGTCGATCCATGCCGCGACCGCGGCTGGAATGCCGTCACGATGGCCAGCCTCGGAGAGCAATGCCGTCATCGCTCCGCACCTGGAGTGGCCGCAGATGATCATGGTGTTGACGTTCAACTCGATGATCCCGTACGCCAATGCGGCTTCCATCGACATGTCAGCGGCGTTCGGCTGAACGAGGTTGCCGAGGTTGCGCACGGTGAAAAGATCACCGGGTCCGCTGGCGGTGATGACATTGGGCACCAAGCGAGCGTCTGCGCAGGTCAGGAACAGAGCGCGCGGTCGCTGCCCGCCGCGCAGCTCGTTGAAATGTTCGCGAAGCAGCGGGGCGTGTCGGCGATGGTAACGCGCGACGCCATCCAACACCGGGGTGAGCATCGAACCGGTGTCCCCTGGGTGGTGGCCGTGAGAGCGCCAGGGCGATAGGCCGCGGGCTATCGCGCTGTGCGACCGGCGAATCGGCGGTCCTGCGGTGGCCGCTGTCATCGCGCTCTCGCCGATTTCGTCGATGCAAACCGAGCCGCCAGCCAGGCGGTGCCGCCGAGCCCACTCCTCGATGGCCTCGTATGCGGCGTGATCAAGGAAGTCGACTGTGATCTCCACGGTGACCCGGCTGCCACGCGGAATTGAGGCCAGCACGCGCGATAGCCGCGGCAAGGAAAGGAAACTGAGGGCTCCTTCGAGTGTGAGACGCCATTCGTGATGCTCCTCGTCGATTGGTTCGGCGTGTACTGAGGCGCGCACCACCCGCCACAACACCACGACGAGGGTGACGGCGATGCCGATGGCGACGCCTTCCAGCAGGTTCAGGAACAGAACTCCGGTGACTGTGATCGCATAAACAGCCAGGTCGCCGGTACGCCAGGCCAGCCGGATGTGTGCCAACTTGACCAACTGCACACCGATCACGATCAGCAACCCGGCCAGGGCGGCCTTCGGAATTTGTTGCACCAGACCGGCCAGCAACACCGAAAACAGCAGCACCCACACGCCGTGCAAAATCGACGAAGCCTGCGTGCGTGCACCGGCCGCCACGTTGGTTGCGCTGCGGACGATCACGCCGGTTACCGGCAGCCCGCCGAGCATCCCCGACACCATATTGGCCGCGCCCTGACCGATGAGCTCGCGGTTCAGATCGGCTTTCGGGCCGCTGTGCATCTTGTCGACCGCGACTGCCGAAAGTAAGCTTTCCACGCTGGCGATCAACGCGATGGTCAACACAGCCAGTACAAACGGCACCCAGGTGCCGTCCGGCAGAGTCGGCAAGCCGATCGCGTCGAGGATCGAACCGTTGAGTTCGATTCTGTCGGCGTTCAGCGGCGGCACGAACGATATCGCCGTCGCGGCGACGATTGCGACTAGCGGCCCGGGAAGTATTTGTAGCCGAGCCGGGCTTCGTTTCCAGCTCAGCATGATCGCGACGACAATGAGCCCTACGACGATGTCGCTTAGGTGGGGAGACCGAAGCTGAGCCGGCAATTCGGTCAAGTTGCGCCACACCGAACTCCGAGAGCTGCCGCCGAGCAGTACGTGAACTTGTTGCAGGGCGATTGTGATGCCGATCCCGGCGAGCATTGCGTGCACCACGATCGGCGATATGGCCAGCGCCGATCGCGCGAGCCGGCTCACGCCGAGAATTACTTGCAGCAACCCGGCTCCGACGACGATGGCGGTGGTGGTCTTCCAGCCGAAGGTATTGACCGTCTCGGCTACCACTACTGTCAAGCCGGCGGCCGGACCCGAGGCAAGCAGAGGCGCTCCACCCACCGCGCCAGCAATTATGCCGCCGACGATCGCGGCGATCAGCCCCGCCATAATCGGCGCGTTGGAGGCGATTGCGATCCCGATCGACAACGGCACCGCAACGAGAAAGACCACGATCGACGCCGGAAGGTCGTACCTCGCGACGGTCTTCAGACGGTCACGCAGGCTGCTAGGTCGGTCCACGGAGGCGTCGGCGTCCGCTACTCCAGCCGTAGCAGAAGCCGGCATGGCGTGGATCCTCTCTGTCAGGTCGCACACTCACCGAGCCAGGAAGCAGACGCATCTCGGTTCTTCCGCACACTACCGAAAACTTTTCGGATAGCGGGCCGGCGCTGGTCGCATCGCATATTCGATCACAGCACGGATCACCGAAGCCGGCAAAATCGCGCCCCTGGTGTCATCGATTCTCTGGCCCAGGTCTGGTGGAAATTGAGGTGGCGGTCCCCCGCTCGTGACCTGCCGTATGGCCTGTCTGAGGCGTTCGCCACCGCGATCGATCTGACCCCGACCGGGCGTGGCGCCGGTAATCACCATATGTCCGAACCGAGTACACCGCGGCGGTATGCCCACGATGTCGGATGGAAAGGGCTTAGCTTAGCCGCATCCCTTTGTAGCCGTTCAGTTTTCGGGCCTGCACAGCAGCCCGTTGAGTCTAGCTGGTCACCGCCGGGGTACCGGCCTTCGCGCAAGCCATCTGGACATTGTAGGTGGCCTCATTAAGCTCGGTGGCCGCGGTGTCGACAGCGTCGTTGCTGCGGTGAAGGAACATATTCACGAGCAGTTTCGCTGCCCGTGTCGACCAGACCCGTATCGGAGCCGCGACGTCTGACTGCAAACCCGGCGTGTCCGAGGCGCTAAGAGCTGCGCGAGCCGCTTCCCGTAACGCGGTCCTGCCGGTCACATTGGCGCTCCGCACCGTCGGATTCGCGTAATTCCAGTCTGGAGATGACATCCCAGCAGCGAAATCGGAGTAGTTGACCGCGGCAGAGTCCAGCGCGTTGGCGAACTGCGAGCACGCTGCCGCCGACGCCGGGTTGGCGTCCGCCGCAGCGCTCGACCCGGCAACGACTGCGCCGGGCTCGGGCGTGCCCGGGACCGCCAGGTCGTTGGGGTCGGCGCCGGCCGCTGGTAGCGCAGCAAGGCTGACGCCAAATGCGGTGAGCAACAATGCGAATGCCCGGGCAAATTCTCCCACTGGTGACGCCGTCATGATGATGCTCACTCCATATCTGGTCGTGTCAGCGCGTAGGCAGCCGGTCTCGCGGCGCTTCCTCTGGGACCAATGATCAAATACGAGCATCCAAGCGTCAGACGGCCTTCGTGACGCCGGTGTAGGAGATGATGTCTTGAGTATCCGTCGTTGTGCCCGTCAGCGTGGCATACGAGCGCAGGAACGACTCCCCGACGCAGCCGTCGATTTTCACGCGGAAGTCCGAGATGGTGATCCGCGGATCGGTGCCCTTAAACACCATCTTGCTGACCGGAACAATGTTGACTTTGCCTGGCACCAAGTAGACCGCAACCGAGCCGTTGATCGGAAGCCCGGCACTCAGCCCCGTCGGACCCAGCGCCGGGACCACGCCGACCGAGCCCGTTAATTGCACGCCATTCACCCCTAACTCGATGCCACAACCGATCTGATAGCCGACCTCGAGCGTCCCGCCGGTCAACGTGGTGGTGCCCGCGCCGGTCACCGACGCGTTGAACGCGCCGCCCACGATGTACTCACGTGACGCCGTGGAAGTCGTCAATGGCGCCACCGCCACTTCTGACTCGTCTTCGGCCCAAACGGTGATCGTCCAGCCGTCAGCGGTCGTGCGGGTGGCGCGCGCCCCAGAGGGCACCAGTCCGTCATTTGCAGGTGGTGCAGGCGGAACGGCGCTACTCGCCGCGGCCACTGCAGGATCTGGATCTGATTCTGGAGCGGTCAATGCCAGTGGCGCCGTCGCAACAGCGATCAATATGTAAGCGGTCACCACCGTGGCAAAACGAAGCAGCATCACGTAGCGTCCCGATCGAAATCAACCGGCGCACTGAATCGCACCGGCGTCAACGGTGGACTGCCGCGACGGTGGTCTTTCACGGGGAAAGCTCTGCGCCGAGGCCAGCGGGACAATATCCCGTAGGGCTTCGACACGGTGAAGTTGGCGGCGCCGACGATCGGATAGTTAAGTCGGACGCGATGTTTTTCTACGATATCCTGCGCCGAATTCTCAAGGAACCCGATCGCCCTGTCGATGGTGGTGTCGAGCTTGATTTCGGTGCGGTTGGCCAATCTGCAGCGGGTTGTCACGGTTCCCCCGATCAATTTCGCACCCGTGTCTAGCCCGGATTTTTCGCGCAATGTCGCCTGTGACGGTGTGTAGATAAGCGAAA
>NZ_JAMQTI010000059.1:0-5033 GCF_032883055.1 Mycobacterium sp. 29Ha | reverse complement strand
GGCGGTCCGATGATGGACCACCCCGGACTTACACAGATGGAATGACACGCCCGCATCCGCTCGGTGATGATGACGACCTACCGCCGTTTCTGCTGTTCAACGACGACTATGAATCGTTGAAGCTCAGAATTGCCCGTCTGGCTACCGGGCTCGCCCCGGGAGAAACTCCGCGTACGATCACCCAGCGCATAGTCAGCGACATCCTGGTCACCGATGTGTCCGATCAAGAGCTCAGCGTCCGATCCAGCGTATTGGTGTTCCTCGTACGCCATGAACGCCACGAGAACTTCTTTATCGGCAAACGACAAGACGTGCTACGCCGGGACGAAGACTCGGGCCTGCTTCTGGCCGCCCGGGCCATCACTCTGGCTCATAGCGTTCTTCCACGAGCGATTTCGATCTTCTTCTAAAGCCCAGCAATAGCCCTCAGATAGGTCGCACATGACAGATGTCGCTTCACGCGAACTCGGCCTCGGATTTCTCGGAATCGGTCAGGCTGTCGCCAGAATTTTCCAGCAGTACCCGGACATGTCGACACTGCCGTATCGGGTTGTGGCGGCAGCAGATACCCGGCCACACTCGCTCGCCCGCTTCGCGAGCGAGTTCTCGGGCCAGACCTACACGAACGCAGAGCAGCTGTGCGCGGATCCAAGCGTGGACGTCGTCTACATCGCTACCCCTCCCGAGCTGCACCGGGAGCATGCGCTAATGGCTGCACATTACAGAAAACACATGATCGTCGAAAAGCCGTTGGCCATGTCGATCGACGATTGCACTGCAATGGTTGAGGCGGCCCACGCGGCGGGCGTACAGCTGATGGCCGGCCACACACACAGCTTTGACGCGCCGGTGCGAGCGATGGCCGAACTCGTAGGCAGTGGCGATCTCGGCGAGTTGCTCATGGTCAACACCTGGAACTTCAATGACTTCAACCGGCGACCGTGGCCGACTTCGGAATTGCGCTCGACCAGCGGGCCAGTTCTCAACCAGGGACCCCACCAGGTCGATATCGTGCGGCAAATAGTCGGCGGTCTGGCCAGAACAGTACGCGCGTCGACAATATGGGACGACGTCCGGGAATGCATCGGGGGATACACCTGTCACCTTGGATTCAAATCAGGAGCTTCGGCCACGCTCGTCTATGACGGCCGAGCCTTCTTCGATGTCGCGGAGTTGCACTCGTGGGTGGCAGAAGACGGCGGCCGCCGCAGCCCCCAAGCGAACCAGCTGGTGGCCAGCAACTTCGCTCAGCTCAGTCAGGACCCCGACCGACTCGAAGTCGCACTGGAAGCTCAAAAGGAACAGGGCCGCTACGGTGCTGCGACGACGACCGAAGAATCACAGGAACTTTGGGGTTACTCCGCCGCGGGAGAGATCGTCCACCACCCCTACTTCGGCCTGACCGTGGTGTCCTGCGAACGCGGCGCGATCAGGCAGTCGCCCGACGGCCTGGTGGTGTACGGGCAAGACGGACTACAGGAAATACCGGTCGCGCGCACGATGCGGGGCAGGGCCGCGGAGTTGGCTGAACTACATCGTGCGATCACTCAGGACCGCCCTGTTCAGCACGACGGTCGCTGGGGGCGCGCCACGCTCGAAGTATGTTTCGCCATCCTGCAATCGGCCTACGAAGAACGTGAAGTCGTTCTCTCCCACCAGGTAGCGCTGTGACTCCAGAGGAGGAGGAATCGTGGGTGAGATTGTAGCGGGCTACGCGTCGTCCCATGCCTTCACTTTCATCCCGCCGAGCAGGTGGGAACTCTTCCGCACAAAGAACAGGAAGAACTACACATTGCGACGCGGTAAGAACGCACCTTGCCCGCCAAAGACAGACGAAGAACCATTCGACGCCGCCGCGGCGCGCTACACGCATATTGAAAACGGGCTTCAACGGCTGCGGGACAGCATTAGACGCGACCGACTCGATTGCCTGATCATCATCGGCGATGACCAAAACGAGAACTTCGACGGTTCTGCACTGCCCCAGATAGCCATCCACACAGGAGCGGGGTTCGAAGTGTCCGACCGCTTCTTGCCCGCCGCGCGGTTCTGGAAAAGCTCGCCCGAGCTCAGTAAGGACTTGAGTGAGCACACCGTCGAGGCGGGGTTCGACGTCGCCACCGTCGTCGATTTCCGTGAGACAACCTTGCACTCACACGCCCATGGCGAGATTGTGGCCAACATTCTCGGAGACCACGAAGTCCCAGTGGTGTTGGTCTTCCTCAATGCCGTTCATGTGCCGTCGTTGTCGCCCAAGCGGTGCTTCGCGCTCGGATGTGCGATTGGCGACGCCGTGCGGTCACGGCGCCCCGCAGGCGAGAGGATAGGTGTCTACGCGTCCGGTGGGCTCTCACACTTCACGGCCGGCTTTCCGTGGGCTGCCTACCACGGGCCGCGTGTCCACGGCTCAATCGACGACGAGTTCGATCGCCGCACTCTGAAGGTCCTCGCCGCCGGAAACGGCTACGAGCTGAGCAAGCTGACCAGTGAAGACTTGCTCAACTCTGGCAACATCGAGCTGAGATCTTGGATATGTGCTGTCGGTGCCGTCGGCGGCAACACTCCATGGGCCAGCGTCTACGAGCCGATCCCCCGCGCGCTAATGGGAATGGCCGTCGCTTGGACGCACCCCGAGATCCCTAATTAGGGCATCGCGTGAGGCACGCGGGCGCACGGTTTTGCCGGTTGACCCGACTGCGTCGCCACCATACTCTCTGTCTTACAGAAAAGATTTCTATCCTCCAGTGGATCTATCGGTCGATGAATCGAATCTAGTCACGGAACGGAAGTAATTGGCCCGTGGCGGAGGTGCAGCTTCAGCCTGGGGCCTCCAGAGGCCAATCACACAGAGACCGATAAGAAGGAGGCGATACGGATGGCCATTTGCACTGCCAGCAGCGCCCATCGCAGTTCGTACCAGGCGCCCGCGAACTTGGGCATCGCCGCCAAGGGCGGCGTCGACACCGACAGCCGAGGTTCGCGATGAGCTCCACCCCTTCGGCAAAAGGGCTAGACACTGAACGACACGCCATCGCGCTGGCCTGTCGCGTCCTGGCGGCGCGCGGCTTGGCGCCAGGCATCCTCGGCCACATCAGCCTGCGCGTCGACAAAGATCGACTGCTGATCCGATGTCGTGGTCCGCACGAGCGAGGACTCGCGTTCACCCGTGCAAAAGACATCCGGGTGGTCACGTTGGACGGTGAAGAGGGCGCCCCGGGAGAACTAGACGACGGTTACCAGCCGCCGAACGAGTTGCCACTGCACAGCGAAGTGCTCCGCACCCGCCGCGATGTCAATGCCGTGGTCCATGCGCACCCCGAGGCGGTAGTTGCCGCCGATCTCGCCGGTCTAGGCGTCCGGCCGATCGTCGGAGCGTTTGACATCCCCGGTTTTAGGCTCGCCGCGGATGGCGTGCCGGTCTATCGGCGAGGGGTCTTGGTGCGCAATCGGCAACTCGCCCAGGAAATGGTTGCTGCTATGGCGGACCGGCCGGTTGTCGTTCTGCGGGCCCACGGCCTCACTAGTGCTGCGGAATCCGTTGAGCGGGCCGTACTACAGGCCATCAGCGTCGACACGATATCGCGTTTGTCGCTTCAGATCGCTTCTGCTGGTGGCACTCTGGCTGATTTGCCCGACGATGATGCAGCAGAACTGCCTGACCTAGGGAATGCGTTTAACGAGACCATCGCGTGGCGTCACGAGTTGGCACGCCTCCAAACCCATCGTTCGTCGCGTCACACTTCCAAAAAACGATCCTCATAGGCCACTGGCGGGCCATGCGGCCACGAGCTCACGGCCATTGCCGCGGGCGGTCTGGGACGCCGCTTCCAATCCCATCGAATCGCTGGCGTAGGAATCCTGCACCGTCCTCGCCCGAGCATTGCTCAGCGTGCGGACCGCACGCAGTCGTTCTCAATTTCCAACCCTGGTCGTGAGACCCGCGTGAATCGGAGCTTCGACCGCGCTGTGTGGATAGACCCCCCATTCTGCGACGAGGAAGCTAATCAGCAAATGAAGCGCTGCTGCAACGGCGACATCACCGGAGGGCAATAGTTTGAGTTGGTTGACCGGACAAGTCGCACTTGTGACCGGCGGGGCAGCCGGAATCGGTTTGGCCGTGGTCGAGCGGTTCTTGGCCGAGGGTGCATGCGTGGGTGTCTTGGATCGCTCGGAAGGCGACCTGGCTACCATTGGCAGCGCCGACGGCAGGCTCATCGCGGTAACAGGTGACGTTACTGCGTATGACGACAATGCCAGGGCGGTGCGCGAAACGGTCGATGCGTTCGGAAAGCTCGACGTGTTCGTCGGTAACGCTGGGATCTTTGACTACTTCGCCCCCTTAGTAGGTTTCGACGGCGCCGACCTCAGCAGCGCCTTCGATGAGATCTTCGCGGTCAATGTCAAGGGGTACCTCCTTGGTGCTAGGGCCGCCGTTCCTGAACTCCTCAAAAGCGATGGGCCTAGCATCATTTTCACCGTCTCCAACTCTGGTTTCTATGCCTCTGGTGGCGGCCCGTTATACACCGCTTCCAAGCACGCAGTCGTTGGCGTAGTGCGTGAACTGGCGTACGAGTTGGCGCCGAAGATCCGGGTGAATGGCGTGGCTCCAGGCGGCACGATAACGGGCCTACGTGGTATCGAAGACCTCGGCCAGGGCGGAAACGTGTTGTCATCGGTGCCCGGCATCGCCGACATGATGAGTGTCACGAACCCTCTGCAGTACGCCCAGCAGCCTGCCGATCATGCCGGCCTGTACTTGCTACTCGCGTCTGCAGAAAACTCGCGAGCGGTGACGGGCGTCGTCATCAACAGTGACGGCGGCTTGGGCGTGCGGGGTCTGAACCAGCCGTCGGGAGGGCTGGAACTCGCCACCGGCGCGATGCGCAATGACGTTCGGTCGCCTTAGAAAGGTTTTACACATGTTGGTGAAGGCGTTGGGTTATGTGGGTGTGGAGTCTCCGGATGCGAAGGAGTGGTTGTGAGGGGGACCCGTTTGGTGGTCCAGTCGCTATGCGGCTTGGGGTTGGTGGGTC
>NZ_JAMQTI010000058.1:0-5215 GCF_032883055.1 Mycobacterium sp. 29Ha | reverse complement strand
TCGCTCTCGTGGTCGGCGATGGTGGTCTGTCGCTCTTCTGGTCGCAGCGGAGCGGGCGATAGGCGCGCGACATACCATTCGCCGTTGCGCCATGCCGTCTCGTCTTCGTCGGACCCGCTGAGCAGCTGCTGCGCCACCTGCTCGACGTCGGTGACTCCGTCCAGATCGATTTGAGTTGCGCTCAAGTGCGGATGCTCAACACCGATCACCCGTGTAATGCCGCGCAGGCCAGCCTGGTCCAGATTGGCCATATCATCCGCCAGGACCGTCTGTGCGTTGCGGGTCACGACATACAGGCGAGGTGCTCCGCCCTGGAGCTCTGATAGTTCACGGGCGATACGGACCAGATGCTGCACATACTCACGACCCAGCGACAGGAATTGCGCCTCGGTATCGCTGTTGTCCGCTCCCGCGAGTACTACCACACCGGTGATTCCACCGGCACGCAAATGATTTCGCAGTTGTTCCGTGGTAGTGATGCCGTCGACGTGCTCTAGCCAGCGTATGGTGTTGCACTGCGCGTCGTGCCCTTTCATTACGTCAGCCAGTGCGGTGGCTGCCGCGTCTGTGTCGGCGACGCTGATCAACAACCAGGTTCCGGCCTTGGCATGAGGGAGTTCGGGCAATGGTCGCTGCCGCCATTCGATGGTCAGCAGCCGCTCGCCCAGCACGCGATCCCGAAGGTCCTCCTCGGATTCTCCGGTGCCCAATCGGAGCCCCTGCACGGCAAGCAGGACCGTGCCGTGCTCGTCGAGCACATCCAGGTCGGCCTCAACGCCAGTAGCGTCGGCTTTCACCAGCCGCGTGTAGCAGTAGTGCGCGCTGTGGGCCCGGCCGTAGGCGCGCAGGCGACGCACGCCCAATGGCAATGCCAGCAATTCCCCGGCGAGGGCCTGGACTTCGGGATGCGCCGCTACGGACTGAAAACACGCATCCAGTAGCGCAGGGTGGACACCGTAAGCATCTTGTTGCGAGCGGAGATCCCGGGGTAGCGCGACCTCGGCCACCACGGTTCGGGTTTCCCGCTCGCCGATATGCACCGCACCGAGACCGGTAAACGCCGGACCGTATTGAACACCCTGCTGGCTCAGGCGGTTACGCACGTCGGCGCCATCGGCGCGGCGTGGATGCGCGGCAATGAGCGCGCAGGTGTCGTAGGCAGGTGGTCGCTGATCATCCGCGATATGAAGGACTGCGGTAGCTTGCCGCGCTTGTTCGTCTTGTTGCCGTGTTTCTACGGTGAAGTCGACGAAGCCCGGCGATGCGACCGACGCCGAGGCTCCGACCGTGGTCTGCTCATCCAGGAGCAACGCCTGCTGGAAGCGGATGTCACGGACCTCAGAATCCCCGCCCAGCAATGATTGTGCCGCAGCAAGCGCCATTTCGCAGTAGGCCGCTCCCGGAAGCACGGCCACATCGCGAACCCGGTGCTCAGCGAGCCATGGCTGAGCATCAGTGCCGACCTCGGCTTCCCAGACGTGGCGTTCCGGTTCTTCCTGCAGGTGCACATGCTGGCCCAACAGCGGATGTACGACAACGGTGCTGCCACCATGTGTGGTGGATTGCTGACCGTCGCTGGTCAGCCATAGCCGACGGTGCGTCCAGGTCGGTAGCGGCGCGTCCAACAGGCGCCCATTCGGATACAGCACGGAGAAGTCGACCGCGGCACCCGCACTGTGCAGATCTGCCACGACGCCGCGCAGCCCGTGTGGCAGATCTTGTTCACGCCGCATGCCGGCCAGGACCGCCAGCGGCATGTCAAGACTGCGTGCGGTCTGCTCAACAGCATGGGTGAGCAATGGGTGCGGCGCCAACTCCGCGAACACCCGATAGCCGTCTTCCAATGCGGCCCGCACCGCCGCGCCGAATCGCACCGTGCGGCGCAGATTGTCCACCCAGTATCTGCTGTCACACACCGGCTGCTCGCGCGGGTCGAACTGGGTCGCCGAGTAGAACGGAATCTGCGGCGTCATCGGATTGAGCTCTGCCAGTAAGTCCGTCAACTCGTCGAGAATCGGCTCGACCTGCGGCGAATGTGATGCGACGTCGACGGCGATCTCGCGGGCCATCACGTCACGCAGCTCCCAGTCCGAAACCAGCTCGCGAACCGTCTGGGCGGCACCGCCAATCACCGTTGACTGGGGGGAAGCCACTATCGCCACCACGACGTCTTTTACGCGGCGCGCCGTCAATTCCGAAAGTACTTGCTTGGCAGGTAATTCCACCGATGCCATTGCGCCGGCACCCGCGATGCGGGTCATCAACCGCGAACGCCGACAGATAACACGCACACCGTCTTCCAGCGACAGTGCGCCCGCGACGACCGCCGCAGCGGCCTCGCCAAGGGAGTGCCCGATGACCGCGCCCGGGCGCACTCCGTACGCCTCAAGAGCGGCCGCCAGCGCAACCTGCATGGTGAACAGGGTCGGCTGAACCCGGTCGATACCGGTCACGGTCTGCGCTGCCGACATCGCCTCAGTCACCGAAAACCCGCACTCGCGGGCGATCATGGGCTCGGCTTGCGCAACCGTGGCCGCAAACACCGGCTCGGTGGCCAGCAGCTGCGCGCCCATCGCCGCCCACTGCGACCCCTGCCCGGAAAACACCCACACCGGACCCCGATCATCGCGCCCGACCGCAGCGTCATACGGAGTGTCGCCGTCGGCGACCTGGCGCAAGGCCACGGTGAGCTCAGCTCGGCTGCTGGCGACGACGGCGGTGCGCACCGGGCGGCGCGCGCGCCGACGCGCCAGGGTGTAGGCCAGGTCCGGCAACGCCACGTCATTGTGTGCAGCTACCCAGTCGGCCAGTCGGCCAGCGGTACGGCGCAGCTCATCGGCCGAGGTCGACGACAGCGCAAACAGCTGCGGCGCCGTCGCTGACACGTCAGCTGAAATGCCCTCGGGCGCAGCGGCTTCCGGAGCCTGCTCCACGATGGCATGAACATTGGTTCCCGAAAGACCATACGATGACACCGCCGCCCGGCGAGGTGCATTACCGTCGGTGGGCCACGGCGTATTCTCCTGCGGCACAAAAAGGTTGGTGTCGATACGGGCTAGCTGATCGGGCAGACGCGTGAAATGCAGATTTCGCGGAACAGCACCGTGTCCGATCGCGAGTACCGCCTTGATCAGCCCGAGAACACCGGCAGCGGATTGGGTATGGCCGAGGTTGGTCTTCACCGAGCCGAGCGCGCAGGCATTCTCGACGCCGTATACCTTGGCCAGGCTGGTGAATTCGCTGGGATCACCCACCGGGGTGCCCGTGCCGTGTGCCTCGACCATCCCGACGCTACCGGCGTCCACGCCCGCAATCTCCAACGCCGCCTGATACACCGCGGTCTGCGCACTCAGCGACGGTGTCGAGATGTTCACCGTGTGGCCATCTTGGTTGGCGGCCGTGCCACGCACCACGGCCAAGATCCGATCACCGTCGCGTAATGCATCCGGCAAACGCTTCAGCAACACCACCGCACTGGCTTCGCCACACACATACCCGTCGGCCGCGACGTCGAAGGCATGACAGTGTCCCGTCGGAGAAAGATGGCCCTCGGCGGTGCCCGCGACGAACTTCCGTGGATCCAGCATCACGAAAGCGCCGCCCGCGAATGCCATGTCGCTCTCAGCGTCGTTCAGGCTGCGGCAGGCCATGTGCACCGCGGTCATGCTCGATGAACAGGCGGTGTCCACCGTCAACGCCGGACCGCGAAGTCCCAGGGCGTAGGCGATCCGCCCGGACGCCATGCTGAAGATGTTGCCTTGAAAGCCGTATGGCTTCTCCATCGCGTGAGAACCGGCCGTCACGAGTTGGTAGTCGTAATGAGTGAGTCCCATGAACACACCGGTGCGAGATTCGTGCAATTGCTCCGGGGTCAGGCCGGCGTGCTCCATGGCCTCCCACGAGCTCTCCAGCAACAACCGGTGCTGCGGATCAAGCGCGGTGGCCTCCCGCTCGTTGATCCCAAAAAATTCGGGATCGAAGCCGGCGACGTCATCAAGAAATGCGCCCCACTTTGACAGCGAGCGACCGGGCACCCCTGGCTCGGGGTCGTAATATTCGTCAGCGTCCCAACGGTCGGGTGGAACTTCGGTGACCAGGTCATCACCCCGCAACAACGCCTCCCACAACTGCTCAGGGGAGTCGATACCGCCGGGAAGACGACACGCCATGCCGATGACAGCAACCGGTGTGACAGGTGTCGTATTCATAGTGGGCAAGAAATTCGCTGAAGCTGGCCGTGTGCCATCGGGTCGAGCACCGGACAAGGCTATCCAATCGTTGCGGCGATTCGGAGCGGAATGGATTGGTCTGCGGCGATCAGACCGGACTCATCACCTTTATTGTCTGGGCAGCAGCACAAGAGTTAGGCGATTATTCAACTTCTCTCATCCGAGGGCGCGGCGGCGACGGACACGTTAACCTCATGCGGTGGTTGCGACGTCCATTCCGGCCCTGGTGTGCGAACGTGCAAGTCTTCAGCCGGATGACACTGCATTCACGTTCATTGACTACGACCAGGACTGGGCCGGCGTTCCCGAGAGCTTGACGTGGTTGCAGTTGTATCGGCGGGCGCTGAACGTCGCAGGTGAGCTGAGACAGCATGCAGCACCTGGTGATCGCGCCGTAATTCTGGCTCCGCAGGGACTGGATTACATCGTTGCTTTCCTGGGTGCATTGCAGGCCGGGCTTATCGCGGTTCCGCTTTCGGTCCCGCTGGGCGGCGCCAGCGACGACCGTGTCGATTCGGTATTGCGCGACGCCTCGCCCGCCGCCGTCCTCACCACATCGGCTGCCCTTGGACCAGTGACCTCACACGTCACCGTGCAGCCAGGAACGTCCCCGCCCGCCATCATGGAAATTGATTTGCTGGATCTGGACGCGCCCGTGCGATCCGAGGGTCGCGAAGATGGCCCACAAACAACCGCCTATTTGCAATACACATCGGGATCAACCCGGAACCCAGCCGGAGCAATGATCTCCTATCGCAACATTTTCGCCAATTTCAAGCAGCTTCTGCCTGACTTTTTTTCGCGCCACGGAGGCGTCGCTCCGCTAGACACCACATTTGTGTCGTGGTTGCCGTTCTATCATGACATGGGTTTGGTGCTCGGAGTTTGTGCGCCAACTTTGCTGGGACTACCCGCAGTGCTTACCAGCCCGGTGTCGTTCTTGCAGCGTCCGGCCCGGTGGATGCAATTGTTGGCAACTCACACTC
>NZ_JAMQTI010000057.1:0-5340 GCF_032883055.1 Mycobacterium sp. 29Ha | reverse complement strand
GAGTGTGAGTTGCCAACAATTGCATCCACCGGGCCGGACGCTGCAAGAACGACACAGGGCTGGTAAGCACAGAGCTGTAACCGCCCAGAATCGGAGCACAAACGCCGAGCACCAAACCCATGTCATGATAGAACGGCAACCACGACACAATAGTGCTGTCGAATGGCGCGATACCCTGCCGATGCGCAAAATACCCAGATATCAATTGTTCGAAATTGGCATGAAGATTGGTGTAGGAGATCATTACTCCGGCAGGGTGTCGGGTTGATCCAGATGTGTATTGCAAATAGGCGGTCGTTTGTGGACTATCTTCGCGACCCTCGGATCGCACGGGCGCGTCCAGATCCAGCAAATCAACCTCGATGATCCACGGAGCGGGCTCTCCTGGCCGTGGCGTGATATTCGACGTCACCTCGGTGATAACAGAGGATGTGGTGAGAACAGCAGTGGGCGACGCATCGCGCAACACCGAATCGACACGCTCATCGCTGGCGCCGCCTAGCGGGACCGAAAGCGGAACCGCAACAACGCCGGCCTGTAGTGCACCCAGGAAGGCGACGATGTAATCCAGTCCCTGCGGAGCCAGTATTACGGCGCGATCACCAGGTGCTGCATGCTGTCTCAGCTCACCTGCGACATTCAGCGCCCGCCGATACAGCTGCGGCCACGTCAAGCTTTCGGGAACACCGGCCCAATCCCGGTCGTAGTCAATGAACGTGAATGCGACGTCATCCGGCTGAAGACTGGCGTGCTCACGCAGCAGATCCGGGAGGGATGTTTCAACCACCGCATGAGGTTAACTTCATCCGCACGCAAAGGTTGATGATCTGCTTTCCGCCGAGGCGGTAGCAAAGTTACGATTAGGTAACGGCTCAACGCTTCGATGCGATTCGTTACGTCTTCAATCCTGACGCGCGTACCGCGCAACCCCCGTCGACGTGCCTGTAAGCCCTGATACGGTAAGCATCAAATGGTGGAGACATACGCGATCCAGGGAACGGATGCGGCGCAACGTCGTGAGTCAAGCAACCGATAGGCGAACTAGTTGTTGCTGTGGGGAGACGGAATGGGTGCATCTGGGGCAATCGATGATCGAAGTAACCGCTCAGCCTCAACGGAATCCTCGTCCACTATGAATACGACACCCGTCACACCGGTTGCTGTCATCGGCATGGCGTGTCGTCTTCCCGGCGGTATCGACTCCCCTGAGCAGTTGTGGGAGGCGTTGCTGCGCGGTGATGACCTGGTCACCGAAGTTCCACCCGACCGTTGGGATGCTGACGAATACTACGACCCCGAGCCAGGGGTGCCCGGTCGCTCGCTGTCAAAGTGGGGCGCATTCCTCGGCGATGTCGCAGGGTTTGACTCCGAGTTCTTCGGGATCGATGCACGCGAGGCCATCGCGCTCGATCCGCAGCACCGGCTGTTGTTGGAAAACTCTTGGGAAGCCATGGAGCACGCCGGCATCACGCCCGAGAGCCTGCGCGCGTCGCGGACAGGAGTATTCGTAGGCCTGACTCAATCCGACTATCAACTCGTGACGGCAAACTCCCCTGAAATGGACGGTCCGTACGGATTTCACGGAAACTCGTTCAGCATGGCGTCCGGGCGGATCGCCTACGCCCTGGGGCTCCGCGGTCCGGCGCTTACCGTGGATACCGCGGGTTCATCCGGCCTGACCGCGGTGCACATGGCCTGTCACAGCCTCAATGTCGGCGAAAGCGACTTAACGTTCGCAGGCGGCGCTTTCGTGATGCTGGAACCGCGGAAATTTGTCGCGGGGACCGCAACCAGCCAGCTGTCTCCGACGGGCCGCTGTCGTGCCTTCGACGTAGCGGCCGATGGCTACGTGCTCGGCGAGGGTAGTGCGGTGGTGTTGCTCAAGCGTTTGCCGGACGCACTTAGGGATGGCGACAGCATCTTGGCCGTGGTACGCGGCACAGCTGCGAATCACGATGGCCACACCGAGAATATCTCGGCACCGTCGCTGAGTGCGCAAACCGCGGTGTATCAGGCGGCGTTGGAGATTGCTGGCGTGGACGCCGGTAGCGTCGGCATGGTCGAGGCGCACGGCACGGGCACCCCGGTGGGTGATCCCAGCGAATACACCAGCCTGGCCAAGGTATACGGCGTCGAGGATCCGTGTGCTCTGGCGTCTGTGAAGACCAACCTCGGCCATACCCAGTCCGCTGCCGGTGTTCTCGGGCTGATCAAGGCGGTACTCGCTCTGCAGCGCGGTGTCATTCCACCCCACCTGCATTTCACCCGCCTGCCCGACCAGCTTACCCGCACCGATACCAAACTCTTTGTGCCACAGGAGGTCACGGAGTGGCCAAGGAGCAGTGAGCATCCCCGCCGGGCAGCGGTGTCGTCGTGCGGGGTGTCGGGAACCAATGTTCATGCCATCGTGGAGCAGGCTCCGGAAGCCGCTGCGCCCGAGGGCATTTCAGCTGACGTGTCAGCGACGGCGCCGCAGCTGTTTGCGCTGTCGTCGACCTCGGCCGATGAGCTGCGCCGTACCGCTGGCCGACTGGCCGACTGGGTAGCTGCACACAATGACGTGGCGTTGCCGGACCTGGCCTACACCCTGGCGCGTCGGCGCGCGCGCCGCCCGGTGCGCACCGCCGTCGTCGCCAGCAGCCGAGCTGAGCTCACCGTGGCCTTGCGCCAGGTCGCCGACGGCGACACTCCGTATGACGCTGCGGTCGGGCGCGATGATCGGGGTCCGGTGTGGGTGTTTTCCGGGCAGGGGTCGCAGTGGGCGGCGATGGGTGCACAGCTGCTGGCCACCGAGCCGGTGTTCGCGGCCATGGTGGCGCAGGTCGAGCCTTTGATCGCCGGCGAATGCGGGTTTTCGGTGACTGAGGCGATGTCGGCAGCGCAGACCGTGACCGGTACCGACCGGGTTCAGCCGACCCTGTTCACCATGCAGGTCGCGCTGGCGGCCGCTCTTGAGGCGTACGGGGTGCGTCCGGGCGCGGTCATCGGGCATTCGCTTGGCGAGGCCGCTGCGGCGGTCGTCGCGGGCGCGCTGTCGCTGGAAGACGGTGTGCGTGTTATCTGTCGGCGTTCGCGGTTGATGACCCGCATCGCGGGTGCCGGCGCAATGGCATCGGTGGAATTACCTGCCAAGCAAGTACTTTCGGAATTGACGGCGCGCCGCGTAAAAGACGTCGTGGTGGCGATAGTGGCTTCCCCCCAGTCAACGGTGATTGGCGGTGCCGCCCAGACGGTTCGCGAGCTGGTTTCGGACTGGGAGCTGCGTGACGTGATGGCCCGCGAGATCGCCGTCGACGTCGCATCACATTCGCCGCAGGTCGAGCCGATTCTCGACGAGTTGACGGACTTACTGGCAGAGCTCAATCCGATGACGCCGCAGATTCCGTTCTACTCGGCGACCCAGTTCGACCCGCGCGAGCAGCCGGTGTGTGACAGCAGATACTGGGTGGACAATCTGCGCCGCACGGTGCGATTCGGCGCGGCGGTGCGGGCCGCATTGGAAGACGGCTATCGGGTGTTCGCGGAGTTGGCGCCGCACCCATTGCTCACCCATGCTGTTGAGCAGACCGCACGCAGTCTTGACATGCCGCTGGCGGTCCTGGCCGGCATGCGGCGTGAACAAGATCTGCCACACGGGCTGCGCGGCGTCGTGGCAGATCTGCACAGTGCGGGTGCCGCGGTCGACTTCTCCGTGCTGTATCCGAATGGGCGCCTGTTGGACGCGCCGCTACCGACCTGGACGCACCGTCGGCTATGGCTGACCAGCGACGGTCAGCAATCCACCACACATGGTGGCAGCACCGTTGTCGTACATCCGCTGTTGGGCCAGCATGTGCACCTGCAGGAAGAACCGGAACGCCACGTCTGGGAAGCCGAGGTCGGCACTGATGCTCAGCCATGGCTCGCTGAGCACCAGATCCACGACACGGCAGTGCTTCCCGCGGCGGCCTACTGCGAGTTGGCGCTTGGGGCCGCGCGTGTCGTGCTGGGCGATGCGGCCGAGGTCCGTGACATCCGCTTTGAACGGCCGCTGCTCCTGGATGAGCAGACCACGGTCGGCACCGCCGCGCTGGTGGTATCGCCCGGTGTCGTCGAATTCACCGTAGAAGCAAAACATTCGGACGAGCAGGCGCGCAAAGCATGCGGCGTCCTCCACACGGCACAGGACGAGCAGCGCCCCGCGCTCGACATATCCTCGCTGCTTTCTACGCACCCGCATCGTACAGATGGCGCTGACCTACGAAAGCGCCTGAGTCAGCGTGGTGTTCAATACGGTCCGGCGTTTACCGGTCTCGGTGCAGTGCATATCCGCGCGGGCAAACCCGAAACCGTGGTGGCCGAGGTGACTCTCCCCCGCCAAATCCGCTCGCAACAAGATGCTTACGGTGTCCACCCTGCGCTACTGGATGCGTGTTTTCAGTCCGTAGCGGCGCATCCCGAAGTCCAGGCCCTCGCCGGGGAATTGCTGGCATTGCCATTGGGCGTGCGTCGCCTGCGCGCCTACGGCCGGGCCCACAGCGCGCACTACTGCTACACGCGGCTGGTGAAAGCCGACGCTACTGGCGTTGAGGCCGACCTGGATGTGCTCGACGAGCACGGCACGGTCCTGCTTGCCGTGCAGGGGCTCCGATTGGGCACCGGAGAATCCGAGGAGGACCTTAGGGATCGCGTGCTGGGCGAGCGGCTGCTGACCATCGAATGGCGACAGCGGCCATTGCCTGAAGTTGCGAACCCTGACACCGGAGAATGGCTGCTGATCAGCACCAACGCCGCCGACACGACTGCCACCGCCTTGACTGACTTACTGAAACGGCATGGCGCGCAATGCAATACCGTGTGCTGGCCACTGCACGCCGACGTCGCCACAAACGCCGCGGAGCCTGGAGATCATTTGCGTCCAGGCGCATTCGCCCGTGTGGTGGTCCTGATGGGGCCGAGTAACGGCGCCACCTCTGACCAATCCCCGCACCTCGGGTGCGAGTATGTGCAGCATCTGGCGTATATCACTCGCGAACTGTCGGATATCGCTGCGGGGTGGCCTCATCTGTATGTCGTGACCCGCAACGCCCAGACGGTCCTGGCGGATGATGTGGCCGACCTGGACCAGGCTGGCCTGCGGGGTTTCATGCGGGCCATGGGCGCCGAGCATCCGCAGTTGCATGCGATCCAAATCGATCTGGACGGAGCCACTGAGGTCGAGCAGGTGGCGCAGCAGCTGCTTAGCAGTTCCGATGAGGACGAGACTGCATGGCGCAACGGCGAATGGTATGTCGCGCGCCTGTCGTCCGCTCCGCTGCGACCAGAAGAGCGACAGACCACCATCGCCGACCACGAGAGCGA
>NZ_JAMQTI010000056.1:2099-5518 GCF_032883055.1 Mycobacterium sp. 29Ha | reverse complement strand
TAATTTGTGTTCGGCGGTGTCCTACTTTTCCACCCGGGTTGGGTAGTATCATCGGCGCTGGCAGGCTTAGCTTCCGGGTTCGGGATGGGTCCGGGCGTTTCCCTGCCGCTATTGACCGCCGTAACTTTATTCACTTGTCAAAGTGACCCACCTGTGTGGTGGGGGGTTTGTGTGTCCCTGGTTATTTGGTGGTGGGGCGCAGTGGTTTGATGCGCGTGGATGTGTGGTTGCGAGTTTGTGTGTAAGTTTTCGGCCGGTTAGTGCCAGTTCCCTGAACACATTGCTGTGCGTGTAGGTCTGGTCTATTGATCCCGTGGTCTGCGGGGGGCCTTATCCCACTTAATGGGTGAGAAGCCTGGTCTTGGAGGGGGTTTCCCGCTTAGATGCTTTCAGCGGTTATCCTGTCCGAACGTGGCTATCCAGCGGTGCCCCTGGTGGGACAACTGGTGGACCAGAGGTTCGTCCGTCCCGGTCCTCTCGTACTAGGGACAGGTTTCCTCAAGCTTCTGACGCGCGCGGCGGATAGAGACCGAACTGTCTCACGACGTTCTAAACCCAGCTCGCGTGCCGCTTTAATGGGCGAACAGCCCAACCCTTGGGACCTGCTCCAGCCCCAGGATGCGACGAGCCGACATCGAGGTGCCAAACCATCCCGTCGATATGGACTCTTGGGGAAGATCAGCCTGTTATCCCCGGGGTACCTTTTATCCGTTGAGCGACACCCCTTCCACTCGGGGGTGCCGGATCACTAGTCCCGACTTTCGTCCCTGCTTGACGTGTAGGTCTCGCAGTCAAGCTCCCTTGTGCACTTACACTCAACACCTGATTGCCGTCCAGGTTGAGGGAACCTTTGGGCGCCTCCGTTACATTTTAGGAGGCAACCGCCCCAGTTAAACTACCCACCAGGCACTGTCCCTGAACCGGATATACGGTTCGAGGTTAGAGGCCCAATACGATCAGAGTGGTATTTCAACAACGACTCCACACACACTGGCGTGCGTGTTTCACAGTCTCCCACCTATCCTACACAAACCGTATCGAGCACCAATACCAAGTTGTAGTGAAGGTCCCGGGGTCTTTTCGTCCTGCCGCGCGTAACGAGCATCTTTACTCGTAATGCAATTTCGCCGAGTCTATGGTTGAGACAGCTGAGAAGTCGTTACGCCATTCGTGCAGGTCGGAACTTACCCGACAAGGAATTTCGCTACCTTAGGATGGTTATAGTTACCACCGCCGTTTACTGGGGCTTAAATTCTCCGCTTCACCCTTGCGGGTTAACGGGTCCTCTTAACCTTCCAGCACCGGGCAGGCGTCAGTCCGTATACATCGTCTTGCGACTTCGCACGGACCTGTGTTTTTAGTAAACAGTCGCTTCTCACTGGTTTGTGCCACCGGATCCCGCTGCCGGCCGCGAAGGCCTTGACGGTGTTCCGGTCCCCCTTCTCCCGAAGTTACGGGGGCATTTTGCCGAGTTCCTTAACCATAGTTCACTCGTACGCCTTGGTATTCTCTACCTGACCACCTGTGTTGGTTTGGGGTACGGGCCGTGTATACGCTCGCTAGAGGCTTTTCTCGACAGCATAGGATCACCGAATTCGCCTCACTCGGCTATGCATCACCTCTCAGGGAATACGACATCCGGATTTGCCTAGATGTCCCCCTACGGGTTTGCCCCAGTATTACCACTGACTGGTACGGCTGCCTTCCTGCGTCACCCCATCGCTTGACTACTACCCACCCGGGTCCCACGCAGCCGGTAGACCCCATTGACCCGAAGGTCGCCGGTGGACCACCATTTGGGTGGTTAGCAGAGTGGATTCATCAGGGACGCTTATACACGGGTACGGGAATATCAACCCGTTGTCCATCGACTACGCCTGTCGGCCTCGCCTTAGGTCCCGACTCACCCTGGGCGGACTGGCCTGGCCCAGGAACCCTTGGTCTTTCGGCGGGCAAGGTTCTCACTTGCCTTATCGCTACTCATGCCTGCATTCTCACTCCCACACCCTCCACCACCAGATCACTCTGTGGCTTCACCGGATGCAGGACGCTCCCCTACCCAACGTCACCCCAAAGGGGTGGTCGTTGCCGCGGCTTCGGCGGTGTGCTTGAGCCCCGCTACATTATCGGCGCACAATCACTTGACCAGTGAGCTATTACGCACTCTTTCAAGGGTGGCTGCTTCTAAGCCAACCTCCTGGTTGTCTTCGCGACTGCACATCCTTTTCCACTTAGCACACGCTTAGGGGCCTTAGCCGGCGATCTGGGCTGTTTCCCTCTCGACGCACGGAGCTTATCCCCCGCCGTCTCACTGCCACACTCTTTGACTTGTCGGCATTCGGAGTTTGGCTGACGTCAGTAACCTAGTAGGGCCCATCGGCCATCCAGTAGCTCTACCTCCAACAAGAAACGTGTAACGCTGCACCTAAATGCATTTCGGGGAGAACCAGCTATCACGGAGTTTGATTGGCCTTTCACCCCTACCCACAACTCATCCCCTCAGTCTTCAACCTAAGTGGGTTCGGGCCTCCACAACATCTTACTGCTGCTTCACCCTGGCCATGGGTAGATCACTCCGCTTCGGGTCCAGAACACACCACTACACCAACCCCTACGGATTGGATACGCCCTATTCAGACTCGCTTTCGCTGCGGCTACCCCACCCGGGTTAACCTCGCGACATGTCCCTGACTCGCAGGCTCATTCTTCAAAAGGCACGCCATCACCCCACACATAAAGCGAGGGCTCTGACGGATTGTAGGCACACGGTTTCAGGTACTCTTTCACTCCCCTCCCGGGGTACTTTTCACCATTCCCTCACGGTACTAATCCGCTATCGGTCACTGGGAAGTATTCAGGCTTACCGGGTGGTCCCGGCAGATTCACAGCAGATTCCACGGGCCCGCTGCTACTCGGGGACAGTTCCACGAAAGCCATCAAGTTTTCGGTTACGGGGCTCTCACCCTCTACGACAGGCCATCCCAGACCACTTCACCTAACCCAATGGTTTATCACTTTCGCCCTGGCCGGCGGACCAGAGAAGAAACGCCCCACAACACCGCACACACAACCCCCGCCGGGTATCACATGCACACGGTTTAGCCATCCTCCGCTTTCGCTCGCCACTACTCACGGAATCACACTTGTTTTCTCTTCCTACGGGTACTGAGATGTTTCACTTCCCCGCGTTCCCCCCCGTTACCTATGTATTCAGTAACGGGTGACACGACATCACTCGTGCCGGGTTTCCCCATTCGGACATCCTCGGATCAACGCTCGGTTGACAGCTCCCCGAGGCATAACGCAGCCTCCCACGTCCTTCATCGGCTCCCAGTGCCAAGGCATCCACCATGCGCCCTTAAACACTTACAACACAAAACAGTTAAAAATTCTCGGAAGAATCAAAAATTGCATTATCA
>NZ_JAMQTI010000056.1:0-1999 GCF_032883055.1 Mycobacterium sp. 29Ha | reverse complement strand
GATGCTCGCAACCACTATCCACAAATCAAACACCACACCCCACCACCAAAGCAGGGCGACAACCAATCCCTATCCCCGGTTTCCCACACTCGGGACGAAGAGATAGCGGGCTTGTTGCCTCAAAGCCCAATAGTGTGTCTGACGATTTCCCTCACCGGCGTTTCCCCGCCGGCTCGACGTTTGTTGTGCACCAGACCCTCACCCACTACAGGTGAAAGCCATCCACAGAATCGCCTGGATCTCCGAACCCCCACACGATGTGGGCGGGTCACAGGTCTCGTGGTGCTCCTTAGAAAGGAGGTGATCCAGCCGCACCTTCCGGTACGGCTACCTTGTTACGACTTCGTCCCAATCGCCGATCCCACCTTCGACGGCTCCCTCCCACAAGGGGTTAGGCCACCGGCTTCGGGTGTTACCGACTTTCATGACGTGACGGGCGGTGTGTACAAGGCCCGGGAACGTATTCACCGCAGCGTTGCTGATCTGCGATTACTAGCGACTCCGACTTCACGGGGTCGAGTTGCAGACCCCGATCCGAACTGAGACCGGCTTTGAAAGGATTCGCTCCACCTCACGGCATCGCAGCCCTTTGTACCGGCCATTGTAGCATGTGTGAAGCCCTGGACATAAGGGGCATGATGACTTGACGTCATCCCCACCTTCCTCCGAGTTGACCCCGGCAGTCTCTCACGAGTCCCCACCATTACGTGCTGGCAACATGAGACAAGGGTTGCGCTCGTTGCGGGACTTAACCCAACATCTCACGACACGAGCTGACGACAGCCATGCACCACCTGCACACAGGCCACAAGGGAATACCTATCTCTAGGCACGTCCTGTGCATGTCAAACCCAGGTAAGGTTCTTCGCGTTGCATCGAATTAATCCACATGCTCCGCCGCTTGTGCGGGCCCCCGTCAATTTCTTTGAGTTTTAGCCTTGCGGCCGTACTCCCCAGGCGGGGTACTTAATGCGTTAGCTACGGCACGGATCCCAAGGAAGGAAACCCACACCTAGTACCCACCGTTTACGGCGTGGACTACCAGGGTATCTAATCCTGTTCGCTCCCCACGCTTTCGCTCCTCAGCGTCAGTTACTGCCCAGAGACCCGCCTTCGCCACCGGTGTTCCTCCTGATATCTGCGCATTCCACCGCTACACCAGGAATTCCAGTCTCCCCTGCAGTACTCAAGTCTGCCCGTATCGCCCGCACGCCCACAGTTGAGCTGTGAGTTTTCACGAACAACGCGACAAACCACCTACGAGCTCTTTACGCCCAGTAATTCCGGACAACGCTCGGACCCTACGTATTACCGCGGCTGCTGGCACGTAGTTGGCCGGTCCTTCTTCTACCCCTACCGTCACTTGCGCTTCGTCGGAGCTGAAAGAGGTTTACAACCCGAAGGCCGTCATCCCTCACGCGGCGTCGCTGCATCAGGCTTGCGCCCATTGTGCAATATTCCCCACTGCTGCCTCCCGTAGGAGTCTGGGCCGTATCTCAGTCCCAGTGTGGCCGGTCACCCTCTCAGGCCGGCTACCCGTCGTCGCCTTGGTAGGCCATCACCCCACCAACAAGCTGATAGGCCGCGGGCCCATCCCACACCGCAAAAGCTTTCCACCACACGACATGCATCGCGTAGTCCTATCCGGTATTAGACCCAGTTTCCCAGGCTTATCCCAAAGTGCAGGGCAGATCACCCACGTGTTACTCACCCGTTCGCCACTCGAGTACCCCCGAAAGGGCCTTTCCGTTCGACTTGCATGTGTTAAGCACGCCGCCAGCGTTCGTCCTGAGCCAGAATCAAACTCTCCAAACAAAAACAACCCAACCACAAAAAGGCCAGGTGGAATTCGAATCAGAACAAGCCTGACACCATCAAGACACCAAAAACTGGCATCAAAAAAACAGCCCACCCCTAAACGGGAAAAAGAGGCAGACCAAAAAACAACAACAAACAAAAACCACCAAACACACTATTGAGTTCTCAAACAACACACCCG
>NZ_JAMQTI010000055.1:0-5774 GCF_032883055.1 Mycobacterium sp. 29Ha | reverse complement strand
TTCTGGGTTTGGAGCGGGTCGGGGTCGATGATTCGTTCTTCGAACTCGGCGGGGACAGCATTCTGTCTATGCAAGTGGTGGCCCACGCCCGTATGGCGGGAGTCGTGTGTCGGCCGCGTGATGTTTTTGTCGAGCAGACCGTCGCTGGATTGGCCCGGGTGGCATGGGTGACCAACGGTGCGGCGGGGGTGATCGATGAGGGTGTCGGAGACGTGGTCGCGACTCCGATCATGCGTTGGCTGCGGGGTACGGAAGGCCCTGTTGATCAGTTCAACCAGACTGTGGTGTTGCAAGCGCCGACAGGCGTGACCCAAGCCGATGTGGTGGTGGTGTTACAGGCGCTGCTGGATCAGCACGCGATGCTGCGGCTGCGCGCAGATGACGATGGTGCCGACGGGTGGGCGTTAACGGTGCCCGAGCCTGGTTCGGTCGACGTAGGCAAGTTCGTACAGACAGTCGATGCGTTATCCGACGTGATCTTGGTGAGCGCGCGGTCGCAGCTGAATCCGGCGGCCGGGGAAATGCTGTCGGCGGTCTGGGCAACTGAGACGGGTCAGCTGGCGCTGCTCATTCATCATCTGGCAGTCGACGGAGTGTCGTGGCGAATCTTGTTGGAAGACTTGAACATCGCATGGGGCCAGCATCGCGCTGGGCAGCCGATCGTCCTGCCGGCGGGCGGCACTTCGTTTGCTCGATGGTCGAGGTTGCTCGCTGAGCATGCACTCGATCCAGCGGTGGCCGCCCATGCCAACGCCTGGCGACGAGTAGCGGCAGTTCCGGCGGTCTTGCCGGCGCCTCAACCTGAACTGGATACCTACGCCACTGCTGGGCAGATGTCGATCGAATTGGATGTCGAGACCACCCGACTGCTCCTAGGCGAGGTGCCCGCGGCGTTCCACGCTGGTGTGCAAGATGTTTTGCTGATCGGGCTCGGGTTGGCGCTGGCCGAGTTGTTGGGCACGGACGGCACGCCGATCGGTGTTGATGTGGAGGGCCACGGACGCGCGGACGAGTTGGCCGACGATGTGGACTTGGCACGTACGGTGGGGTGGTTCACCACTAAATATCCGGTGTCGTTGACTATCGGTGGGCTGCCGTGGGCGCAGGTGATCGCGGGTGAACCGGCACTGGGTGCCGTAATCAAGGATGCCAAGGAACAGCTCCGGGCGCTGCCCGATGGTCTGACGCACGGTCTGTTGCAGTACTTGAACCCCGACGTGGACCTCGACGGCGTCCCTCCGCAGATCGGGTTCAACTACTTGGGCCGTCTGGGAGGCCCGACCTCTGAATTTTCCAATGATCTGTGGCGGATTGACCAAGCTGACTTGTCATCGGCCAGTGCTGTCGCGGCGGCGATTCCGCTGGCGTTGACGCACACAGTGGACCTCAACGCTGTCACCGTTGATAGCGATTCGGGCCCGCGCTTGCAATCCAACTGGACGTGGGCTCGTTCGGCGCTTGATCAGGCACAAGTTGCTCGGCTCAGCAGGTTGTGGTTTGACGCGCTGGCAGGGATTTGCGCGTATGTACGAGCGGGTGGCGGCGGCTTGACGCCATCGGACATCGCGCCGGCAAGACTCAGCCAGCATCAAATCGACGAGCTGTGCCGGGAATACCCGATCGCTGATGTGCTGCCGTTGACCCCTGTGCAGCAGGGTCTGCTGTTCCACACGAGCACCGCACGGGACTCAGTCGATCTGAGTGATGTCTATGCCGTGCAGCTGGAGATCTCGTTGAGCGGCCCCCTCGACCAGCATCGCCTGCGTGATGCGGTGCAAGCGGTGGTCAACCGCCATCCCAACCTGGCAGCCCAATTCTGCGAACAGTTCGACGAACCGATCCAGATCATCCCCGCCGATCCGGTGGCGGAGTGGCGGTACATCGAGCTGGACGCCGCAGGTGGCGTCGATGTGGATGAGCAGATCCAACGGGCGTGCGCTGCTGAACGCGCCGCGGTCTTGGACCTGGCCGCTCAGTCAGCATTTCGGGTGGCCTTGATTCGCACCGCACCGGACCGACACCGGATTGTGCTCACCAATCACCACATTGTGATGGATGGTTGGTCGCTGTCGATTCTGCTTCAGGAAATTTTCGCCAGCTATCAAGGACTGCGTTTACCCGCGGCGGTGCCGTATCGCAGGTTTGTGACCTGGCTGGCCGATCGAGACCGGGAAGCCGCCCGCGCGGCTTGGCGTGAGGCGCTGGCTGGTTTCGACACTCCCGCGTTGGTACGCCCGCGGGGAGGTTTCGAGCCCGGGATGCGAAGCGCCGAAACGGTACGGGTGTCGGAGGAGACCACAGAGGCCCTCACCGAGCTGGCGCGCTCATGCCAGACCACGGTCAGCACTGTGTTGCAGGGCGCCTGGGCGCTGCTGCTGACCGGGCTGACGGGCCAGCATGATGTCGTTTTCGGCGTCACGGTATCGGGTCGGCCGACGGGGGTGGCGGGTGCGGACTCGATCGTGGGTTTGTTGATCAACACCGTCCCGGTGCGCGCGAATATCACGCCGGCAACCACCATCGCCGATCTGCTCGAGCAACTGCAAAGCGCTCACAATGACACACTCGAGCACCAGCACTTGGCACTGCGCGAAATTCATCGCGTGAGTGGGCACGAACAATTGTTCGACACCCTGTTCATGTATGAAAACTATCCAATCGATACCGCCATGCCGTTGGGAGACGACGGGTTGGCGATGACCGGGTTCAGCAACCGCGAATTCAACCACTACCCACTCGCGCTGCAAGCCATCCCCGGCACCGAACTGACCCTTCGCCTAGAATTCGACACCGAAGTGTTTGACTCTGCCAGAATCAAAGCGCTCATCGAGCGGTTACAACGGGTCTTGGCGGTCATCACCGCCGACCTGGAGCGGCGGTCGTGACCGCTGGCCCTGCGCGGCGGTTGCTTTCGATCGATCTGCTGGATGGCGGCGAGCACGACCAGTTGGATGAGTGGGGCAACCGGGCGATACTGACTCGGCCCCCGAGCATGTCGGGGTCTATTCCCTCGGTGTTCGCCGAGCAGGTGACGCGCACACCCGAGGCCCTGGCTCTGACCTTTGACCACCGTTCGATGACCTACCGCGAGCTGGACGAGGCCGCCAACCGGTTGGCGCATCTGCTGGTTGCTGAAGGGGTAGGCCCGGGAAAGTCTGTCGCGCTGCTGTTTTCGCGCTCGGCTGAAGCGATCGTGGCGATCTTGGCAGTTCTGAAGACCGGTGCGGCATACCTGCCGATCGACCCCGCGCAGCCGGCGAACCGGGTGGAATTCATGGTTACCGATGCCGCCCCAGTCGCGGCGATCACCACGAACGGGCTGGCCGACGCGCTGAATGGGTGCGACTTGTTGGTCATTGACGTCGACGACCCACGCATTGGCACCCAGCCCAGCACGGCCTTATCGGTGCCTGCGCCTGACGATATCGCCTACATCATCTACACCTCAGGCACCACCGGTGTGCCTAAGGGGGTGGCCATTACCCACCACAACGTCACCCAGTTGATGGAATCGATGGGCGATTCCGGTCTTCCTGTGGGACCGCAGCAAGTGTGGTCGCAGTGGCATTCCTATAGCTTCGACATCTCCGGATTCGAGATCTTCGGGGCCCTTCTGCACGGCGGTCGGCTGGTGGTGGTGTCCGAGTTGGTGGCCAGCTCACCGGACGACTTCCACGCCCTGCTGGTCAATGAAGAGGTCAGTGTTTTAGGTCAGACGCCGTCCGCAGTAGGGATGCTGTCGCCTGAAGATGTGCCCTCGGCGGCCCTGCTGGTCGGTGGTGAGGCGTGCCCGGCTGAGGTGGTGGACCGGTGGGCCGACGGGCGGATGGTGATAAATCAGTACGGTCCGACCGAGGCCACAATGTGGGTGGCGTTCAGTGAGCCGCTGAAGACGGGCTCTGGTGCAGCTCCGCCGATCGGTACGCCGGTGTCGACGGCGGCGTTTTTCGTGTTGGACAAGTGGTTGCGCCCGGTTTCGGTGGGGGCGGTCGGTGAGTTGTATGTGGCCGGTACCCAATTAGCGGTCGGGTATGTAGGACGCCCAGGGTTGTCGGCGTCGCGATTTCTGGCGTGTCCGTTCGGTGGGTCGGGAACACGGATGTATCGCACCGGCGATTTGGTGCGATGGCTCGCCAACGGGCAGCTGGAGTATCTGGGCCGCGCCGATGACCAGGTCAAGATCCGCGGGTATCGCATCGAGCTAGGTGAGGTGCAGGCGGCCCTAGCCGCATGCGATGGGGTGGAGCAGGCGGTGGTGATCGCCCGCGAGGACCGTCCCGGCGACAAGCGACTGGTGGGGTACGTAGTCGGGACCGCGGATCCGGCTGGTATCCGCGCGACGCTGGCCGAGCGGCTTCCGGGTTATATGGTTCCGGCCGCGGTGGTGGTGATCGAAACACTGCCGCTGACGGTCAACGGAAAACTCGATAGGCGCGCCCTACCTGCGCCGGATTACCAGGATTCTGACCGCTACCGCGCCCCGGCCAATGCGGTCGAAGAGATCCTGGCTGGCATTTACGCCCAGGTCCTCGGCATTGAGCGCGTCGGGGTTGACGACTCGTTCTTCGAGCTGGGCGGCGACAGCATTCTGTCGATGCAGGTAGCGGCGCGGGCGCGGGCGGTCGGTGTGCGGTGTAGGCCCCGCGACATTTTCATCGAGCAGTCCGTGGCCCGCCTGGCCGGTGTTGCCGAGCTGTCCGCCACCGCAGGAGTCGTGATCGACGAGGGTGTCGGGTCGGTGGTGCCCACTCCGATCATGCGCTGGCTGCAGAACGTGAACGGTCCGGTCGACCAGTTCAATCAGACGGTGGTGGTCGAGGCCCCCGCTGGTGTGGCTGAGGCCGATGTGGTGGTGCTGTTACAGGCCTTGCTTGATCGGCACGGCATGCTACGGGCACGAGTCGATGACGACGGCTCCGGTGTGTGGTCGTTGACCGTCCCCGAGGTGGGCTCGGTGGATGCGGGCGGGTATCTGCAGTCGGTGGAGACGCTGTCCGATGAAGTGCTGGTGGAGGCGCGGTCGCGGCTGAACCCGACCGGCGGGGTGATGCTGAGCGCGTTGTGGTCAACCGCCACAAGCCAATTGGCGCTAATCATTCACCATCTGGCGGTCGATGGAGTTTCATGGCGGGTCTTGCTGGACGATCTCAATCTCGCCTGGGCTCAACATCGAGGTGGGCAGGCGCCGGTTCTGCCTGCGGGTGGGACGTCGTTTGCCCGTTGGGCGGCGCTGCTGGCGGAGTATGCGCATGAACCACAAGTCGTAGAGCAAGCCGAGCTGTGGCGGCGGGTGGCGGCGGCACCGGCCGCGCTGCCTGCGGTGCGCCCTGACACGGATACCTATGTCAGCGCCGAGCACCTGTCGTCGGAATTGGATGCCGAGACGACCCGGATGCTGCTCGGAGAGGTGCCTGCCGCATTTCATACCGGCGTCCATGACATCTTGCTGATCGCGTTTGGGCTGGCGACAGCCGAGTTCTTGGGCTGCCATGACGCGCCGATCGGCATCGGCGTGGAGGGTCACGGACGCCACGAGGAGTTGCGCTCCGACGTCGACCTGTCGCGCACCGTGGGCTGGTTCACCGCCAAGTATCCGGTGTCATTGACCGTGGGTGGTCTGTCGTGGGAGCAGGTGGTGGCCGGTGAGCCCGCACTAGGCGCGATGATCAAGGACGCCAAAGAGCACCTTTTGTCCCTCGCCGATGGTTTGACCTATGGCGTGCTGCGCTACCTGAACCCCGACGTGGACCTGGACGGAGACGATCCGCCGATCG
>NZ_JAMQTI010000054.1:0-8278 GCF_032883055.1 Mycobacterium sp. 29Ha | reverse complement strand
AACATCAGCCGCGTATGCACAACGCGACCCTGCCAAGAAGTTTGAGTCAGTGGACATGGCTTCATTAGAACATACGTTCGATGCTCAGCGCAGGACCGTCTGCACCGCGTACTCGACCACCGAGTCGAGATCGTCGCCCAGGTTCCCGGCAAGCCACTGCTGAGCAAGCTCGGCCATCGCACCGGTGTACAACGCCGCACCTACTTGCGCCGCAACGGGATCCGAGCCCGGATTCAACCGCCAACCCTCGGTCAGCACGCCCTCGCGCAGCAGGTCCTGGGTCGCCGTCCGCCGCGCGGCGAGCACCGGATTGGCGCGCGCGTCGGTGAACAGAATCCGTCCGCGCCGCGGGTCGGCCGAGCTGAAGCCGAGCACCGCGGCGATCCCGGCCCGCGTCCGGTCCCGAAGTGAATCACCCGACCCTGCGATCGCCGCCTCCACTTCCACTCCGAGCTGCGCACTGACCTGGTCGTAGACCGCGCCGAGCAAATCGTTCGTGTCCGCGAAACTCTCGTAGAAATAGCGCGTGTTCAGCCCGCACTCGCGACACACCGAACGCACGGCAATCGCGGCCTCACCCCCGTCGCCGAACAGACGGAACGCCGCGTCGATCAACTGCGCTCGACGTTCGGCGCGCCGGTCGGTCAGCGGCACGCCGGCCCATCGGGTCGGACTGGACACCACCACAGGGTAGGCCGAACCCGCCAACTCTGGTCACATCCGTGTCCAAATAGTATTCTGGCTACAGCTGTGACCAGAACGTCGAAGGGAACCACCGTGTACCTGCCGCACCAAATGGTCGGGCAGTTCGTCAACCAGCGCTTCGACGAGGGCGTGCGCAAGCACTTCTTCCGCGGCATGGAGTTCGCCGCACCCGTCGCCGACCCCGGCTGGTTCGGACCCGGCAGCGCCGTCTGGCACATGCATTCACATATGCACGCGCTCATCTTCGGCCTGCAGTGCGCTGCTTACCTCGAGCGACTGGACCCGTCGATCTATTGGATGGGCATGCACCATTCGCGACTGGTCAAGCGCGACGAGAACGGAACGGCCGTCCCCGAGATCGATCCCAAGGGCGCCTCGGTGCGACTCGGCCATTCCGTGGCGTTCTTCATCGGAACGGCGTACGGCTCGAGCGAGACCGCCGAGCGACTCGCCAAATCGGTGCGCTCGATGCACCACACCATCAAGGGCACCCGACCCGACGGTGCCACCTACGACGCCGACGATCCCGAATGGCTGCGCTGGAACTATGCGACGGTCGTCTGGGGCCTGGCCACCGCACACGAGCTGTATCACCCAAACCCGCTGCGCGGTAAGAAGATCGACGACTACTACGGCGAGTTCGTCCGCGTCGGACATGCACTCGGCGGCACGGACCTGCCCACCACCAAGGCCGACACCCTCGAGTGCCTGAAGTCGTATCTGCCCCGGCTCGCGGTCACCCACGGCATGGCGATGTCCACCGGGTCCAATCTCCCGATGCCGCACAGTGCGATCGATTGGGCCATCCGCGACACCATGCCGAAGTGGGCCAAGCAGCTGATCCAGCATCGCGATCCCAACATCGTCGAACGCACGGCCAGGCGCGCCGTCGTGTGGAGCATCATCAACGGCCTGCATGTCGCGGCCGGCCCGGCACCGGAATTCCGGCAGGCCCAGGCCAGGGTCAAATCCGGGACGACGGTGAAGCACACGCTGCCGGAATACACGCTCGGCGACGATCCGGTGCTATCTCGCAAAGAGGTGGAGCTCAGCTTGAACTAAGGCCCGGCGCAGACCGCGGGTGTGACCCGTTCCACACGTTTTCGCGGCTCATCGCCGATTTTGAGACACTGCCCCTATGAGTACCTCGAAACCCCGCGAGGTGGCGAAGCTGGACCGCGTACCGCTGCCGGTTGAGGCAGCCCGCGTCGGAGTGACCGGCTGGCAGATCACCCGCACAGGCGCGCGAGTCCTCAGCACGCTCACCGGCAAGGGCTCGCTGCAGCAGAAGATCATCCAACAGGTTCCGAAAGCGTTCGCCGACCTCGGGCCCACCTACGTCAAGTTCGGTCAGATCATCGCCTCGAGCCCGGGCGCATTCGGCGAGCAACTGAGCCGTGAGTTCCGCAGCCTGCTCGACGCGGTCCCGCCCGCCGACGAGGACGAAGTGCACAAGCTGTTCCGGGAGGAGCTCGGCGACGAGCCGACCGACCTGTTCGCGAAGTTCGACGAGAAACCGTTCGCGTCGGCCTCGATCGCCCAGGTGCACTATGCGACGTTGCACAGCGGCGAAGAAGTCGTCGTCAAGATCCAGCGACCCGGCATCCGTCGTCGCGTCGCCGCCGACCTGCAGATCCTCAAACGTGGTGCGCGTCTTGTGGAGTTCGCCAAGCTCGGGCAGCGGCTGTCAGCTCAGGACGTCGTCGCCGACTTCGCCGACAATCTCGCCGAGGAGCTGGATTTCCGGCTCGAGGCGCAGTCGATGGACGCATGGGTGTCGCACATGCACGCCTCCCCGCTGGGCAAGAACATCCGTGTGCCGCAGGTCTATTGGGATCTGACGAGCGCGCGGGTGCTCACCATGGAGCGCGTCGACGGTGTCCGTATCGACGACGTCGCGGCGATTCGCAAGGCCGGTTTCGACGGCACCGAACTCGTGAAGGCGTTGCTGTTCAGCGTCTTCGAGGGCGGGCTGCGGCACGGCCTGTTCCACGGCGACCTGCACGCGGGCAACTTGTTCGTCGACCCCGACGGCAAAATCGTGTTCCTTGACTTCGGCATCATGGGCCGCATCGACCCTCGCACACGGTGGCTCCTCAGAGAGCTCGTGTACGCGCTGCTGGTGAAGAAGGACCACGCGGCAGCCGGCAAGATCGTCGTCCTGATGGGTGCGGTCGGCACCATGAAGCCCGAAGCCCAGGCCGCCAAGGATTTGGAGAAGTTCGCGACTCCGCTGACCATGTCGTCGCTGGGCGATATGAGTTATGCCGAGATCGGGAAACAACTTTCGACGCTGGCCGACGCGTACGACGTGAAGCTGCCGCGCGAACTGGTGCTGATCGGCAAGCAGTTCCTCTACGTGGAGCGCTACATGAAGCTGCTCGCACCCAAGTGGCAGATGATGACCGACCCGCAGTTGACGGGGTACTTCGCGAACTTCATGGTCGAGGTCAGCAGGGAGCACACCGAAGAAGTCGAGGCCTGAGTGCACCGACGAGCGCTTGCGCGAGGAGCAATGTGATCAGCCGCACCGGCACCGCCACGTCCGGCGATCTGGACATCTACTACGAGGACATGGGCGACCCGAACGATCCGGCGGTGCTGCTCATCATGGGCCTCGGTGCGCAATTGTTGTTGTGGCGCACCGAGTTCTGCGAGATGCTCGTCAATCAGGGTTTGCGCGTCATCCGCTACGACAACCGCGATGTCGGGCTGTCGTCCAAGGTGACGGGGCAGCACTCCGGCGCGGCGCTGGCGCCACGAATGGTGCGGTCCTTCCTCGGGCTCAAGAGCCCGGCCGTGTACACGCTCGAGGATGTCGCCGATGACGCCGCCGCCCTGCTCGACCATTTGAAGATCGACGCGGCCCACGTCGTCGGCGCATCGATGGGCGGCATGATCGCGCAAATCTTCGCCGCCCGGCACAAGGTGCGCACGAAGACGCTCGCCGTCATCTTCTCGAGCAACAACCAGCCGGTGCTGCCGCCGCCCGGTCCCAAACAACTGCTGGCCATTCTGCAGCGACCCAAGGGCACGACCCGCGAGGCGATCATCGAGAACGCGATCCGGGTCAGCCGCATCATCGGCAGTCCCGGCTATCCCGCGCCTCACGAGCGTGTCCGCGCCGAGGCGATCGAGGGATATGACCGCGCCTATTACCCGGCGGGCATCGGTCGTCAATTCGCGGCGATCATGGGCAGCGGCAGCCTGCTGCACTACAACCGCCAGATCACCGCACCCACCGTCGTCATTCACGGCAAGGCCGACAAGCTGATGCGCCCGTTCGGCGGACGTGCGGTGGCCCGCGCAATCAAGGGTGCGCGGCTGGTGCTCTTCGACGGCATGGGACACGAGTTGCCGCGCGAACTGTGGGACGACATCGTCGGTGAACTGAAGACGAATTTTTCGGCGGCGTAGCGGTTTACAGCTGTGTAAGCGGTGTGATCTTTCACTCGCAATTAGTGACCGAGAACGATCAGGTCTAGATTCGAAGCCGAGTGCTTCAGGGCTTTGCGAGCTGTCAACGGCGATGACGGTAGGGCTGCTGATATGCCCCAGAAAGGCACCGAACCGATGGCTGTTGCCCGCAAGTTAGAACCGCATTTCGACGACGTACAGGCGCATTACGACCTGTCCGACGAGTTTTTCCGCCTATGGCTGGATCCCAGCCAGACCTACAGCTGCGCCTATTTCGAGCGTGACGACATGACGCTGCAAGAAGCCCAGCTCGCCAAGATCGACCTGGCACTGGGCAAGTTGGGTCTGCAACCCGGCATGACGTTGCTCGACGTCGGTTGCGGCTGGGGCTCGACCATGCTGCGCGCGCTCGAGCGCCACGACGTCAACGTGGTCGGGCTGACCTTGAGCGAGAACCAAAAGGCCCATGTGGAAAAGGTTTTCGCGAACTCGGACAGTCCACGCGAGAAGCGGGTGTTGCTGCAGGGCTGGGAGCAGTTCGACGAGCCCGTCGACCGCATTGTGAGCATCGGAGCGTTCGAGCACTTCGGGTTCGACCGCTACGACGATTTCTTCGAGATGGCCTATCGGTCGATGCCCGACGACGGCGTGATGCTGCTGCACACCATCACCGCGCTGACGCTGCCGCAGATGGCGGATCGCAAGATTCCGCTGACCTTCGAGGTGGCGCGCTTCGTTAAATTCATTCTCACCGAGATCTTCCCCGGCGGACGGCTGCCGTCGATCGAGAAGGTCTCCGAGCACGCGACCCCGGCCGGATTCACCCTGACCCGCCGCCAGTCGCTACAGCTGCACTATGCGCGCACGCTGGACACGTGGTCCGCCGCGCTGGAGGCGCACCGGGACGACGCGATCGCTGCTCAGTCCGAGGCGGTCTACGACCGCTATATGCACTATCTAACTGGCTGCGCCAGAGGCTTTCGGATGGGCTATATCGACGTCAACCAATTCACGCTCGCCAAACAGGCGTCGAATTAGGGCCTGAACCGCGCCAAACGCTAGGGTGTACGACCAGATCACAGTGACGAATCCGTAGACGTCACCAGGAAGGCCAACTAGCGAATCATGTCTGACAACTCCACCGGCACCAAGGATATGACTCCTCACTTCGAGGACATCCAGCATCACTACGACCTGTCGGACGACTTCTTCGGCGTGTTCCAGGACCCGACGCGCAAGTACAGCTGCGCGTTCTTCACCAGTCCCAACGTGACGCTGTCCGAGGCCCAGATCGCCAACGTCGACCAGCACCTCGACGCACTGGACCTCAAGCCCGGCATGACCCTGCTCGAGGTCGGCTGCGGCTGGGGCCTGACCCTGCAGCGGGCGATGGAGAAGTACGACGTCAACGTCATCGGCCTGACCTTGTCGAAGAACCAGAAGGCCTACTGCGATCAGCTGCTGGCCAAGGTCGACAGCGAGCGCACGTTCGACGTGCGCCTGGAGGGCTGGGAGCAGTTCCACTCCCCCGTCGACCGCATCGTGTCCATCGAGGCCTTCGAGCACTTCGGCTTCGAGCGCTACGACGATTTCTTCAAGACCTGCTTCGACATACTGCCCGATGACGGCCGGATGACCATTCAGAGCAGTGTCGGCTACCACCCGTATGACCTGGCCGAGCGCGGCAAGAAGCTGACGTTCGAGTTGGCCCGGTTCGTCAAGTTCATCATCACCGAGATCTTCCCGGGCGGCCGCCTGCCGACCACCCAGATGATGGTCGAGCACGGCGAGAAGGCCGGCTTCGTGGTTCCCGAACCGAGGTCGCTGCGCAACCACTACATCAAGACCCTCGGCATCTGGGCCGACCGCCTGGAGCGCGACAAGGAAGCGGCGATCGCCGCCACCGACGAGGAGAACTACCACCGCTACATGCGGTATCTGTTGGGCGCGCAGTACTACTTCATCGACGAGTCGATCGATGTCAGCCTGGTCACCTACCTGAAGCCGGGCGCCGCAGCCGCGTAGTCCTCAGGCCTGCCGAGTAGTCCTCGCCGCGGGTTGTCGGATCCCCGCGGCATGGTTCGTCGTCTTGGTAGAGAGTGGGACACAGGGTTCTGCTCGCAACCGGAAGGTGACGTCATGTACTACTTCGCGCTACTGCTGGGACCCGAATCCACCGACGAGCCCGACGCCGCCAGCCACGCCGAGATCATGTCGGCCTATGAGACGTTCCACGCCAAGTTCGGCTCCGCAATCCGCGCCGGCGACGCCCTCCTCCCGTCAGCCACGGGAGCCCGGATCACCGGTGGGCCCGACGCGCCGGTCGTCACCGACGGCCCGTTTGCCGAGGCGGCCGAAGTGGCCGGCGGCTACTACGTCTTCGAGGCGGACAATCTCGACGACGCATTGACGATCGCGGCGGCCATCCCCGCCTGTCAGCACGGCGCAGTCGAGGTGTGGCCGATGGTGGAGTACATGCCGCCGACCGAACCGCTTAACAACACCTGGATCGCGCTGCTGCTCGAGCCCGCCGACTCCGTCCTCGCGCCGGGAACCCCGGAGTGGAACGAAATCGCCGCGCAACACGGAAAGTTCGCCGCACAGGTGGGAGCTCGCGCCAACGGAGGTGCGCCGCTGCATGTGCCGTCGACGGCGACGACGGTGCGCGTGCGCGACGGCGAGGTGCTGCTCAGCGACGGGCCGTACATCGAGGGCGCCGAGGTGGCCAACGGCTTCCACATCCTCAACGTCGCCGACCGAGACGAGGCCATCAAGGTCGCTTCGATGATTCCGGCGACGACCATCGAGCTCCGCCAGCTCATGGGTATCTCCGGCCTCTAGCAGGCGCCGAATGACCGACCTGGACGGCGTCTTTCGACGCGAATGGGGCCCGGCCGTCGCCGCACTGGCGCGATGGTCCGGCGACCTCACCGTCGCCGAGGACGCCGTCCAGGAGGCCTTCGCCGATGCAATACGGACCTGGCCGCGCGACGGCGTTCCCGCCAACGTCGAGGGATGGATCGTGACGGCCGCGCGCAATCGTGCGCTTGATCGGCTGCGCCGCGAATCCGTCAGGCCTGGAAAAGAGCTTGCCGCGGTGCTCGACGACATAACCGCCCGCACCGACCGCCAGGGCGTGCCGCACCGGATTCGCGATGACGAACTGCGGATGATGTTCACCTGCGCGCACCCGGCACTGGACCCGCACTCACAGTTGGCCCTGACGCTGCGGCTGATATCCGGGCTCACAGTCGCCGAGATAGCCCGCGCCCTGCTCCAGTCGGAATCGGCGGTCGGTCAACGAATCACCCGGGCCAAGAACAAGATCAGGCACGCCAACATTCCGCTGAGGGTGCCACCGCCCGAACTGCTCCCTGAGCGCACTCCCCACGTACTTGCCTGCATCTATTCCGTCTTCACCGAGGGCTATTGGTCGACGGCCGGACCGTCGGCGATTCGCGACGAATTGTCCGACGAGGCCATTCGGCTTGCGGGCGAGGTGTGTTCGTTGATGCCCGATGCGCGCGACGGGCATGCACTGGCCGCGCTCGTGCTTCTGCATGACTCCCGACGGCAGACGCGCATCGACGCCGACGGTGCACTCGTACCGCTCGACGAGCAGGATCGCGGCCGGTGGGATCGCGCGCGCATCACGCGCGGGCTGGATCGACTTCGCAACGCAGCCGGAGCGACGGGACCGTACCTGCCGCAGGCGGTGATCGCGGCGCTGCACGCGACGGCCGCGCGGTGGGAGGACACGGACTGGGATGGGATCTGTCGGGCGTATGACCGACTGATCGCGATCACGGATTCCCCTGTCGCCAAGGCGAATCGGGCCCTCGCGGTCGGCTTTCGCGACGGGTTCGATGCCGGCCTGGCAGCCCTGGACGAGGTCGCCAAGGATGCGAGGATGGCGCGCTCGAACACCGTCGCATCGATTCGCGCCGACCTGCTTCGTCGGGCGGGTCGACATGTCGAGGCGCAGCAATGGTATATGCAGGCGCTGGACCGAGCCGGTTCCGAACCCGCCCGGCAGTTCCTGCGCAGGCGCTACGGCGAGTGTGGCGGGCAGCCGGCAGTCGCGGATACACCAGCCGGCGACTAGACATCCCAGGGCCGTAAGTTGTCAAGCAGCTGCGGGCGTGCGGTGTGTCCA
>NZ_JAMQTI010000053.1:0-10091 GCF_032883055.1 Mycobacterium sp. 29Ha | reverse complement strand
AGTCAGCCAACCCCGGCCCTCGCACCCGAGTAGGAACAAAACCTGGGGTAGTCCAGACGCTGGTGTCCTCCGTGTGTGACCCAGAGCCGCGGTTGGATGAGCCCAGCACCGGATCCTCACCGCACCCGACGGCGCACCCGGCCAACGCCGCCGTTCCAACAAACGCCGAAGCCCATGCTTTGAACTGCATTGACTGATCTCCTCCGTTGACGCGATGCGATGTGTTGCTGACACGGGCGCCGTCGAACCGCTGGCGCGAATACGAGGCGCCCTCCTGTCGAAGACACGGTGCCCCATCGGGCGCAGTTGATACCTTGCTGCCGAAGTGTTCTGTGCCGGAGCCGGTGGACTACTTCGCCAACCTAAGAGCAGCCTGAGGCCTGCATGCAGATTGCATGAGCGTTCGGCGCTTCAGGGGGCCTATCACCGCGTCGTGATTGCGATTAGGCAACGATCAAGCCGCGGACCGGTTTCTCGTTTTCATCGGGGTAGGCGCTCTACGGGTAGCAATCGGAGGGCATCAAGTCTCTTCTGCGCCGCGGAAGGAGCCGACGTGACCGTCACACAGCGCACTGGAACGAAAACCGCACCCGCCACGCGTGTTCTCGGCTGGACGAACATCGAGCAGCGGTTGGTGCAGATGGCCGACTGCGCCAACCATGAGGAGCGCCGACGACGACGGCAACGCATCATCACCGAGTGTCTGCCAATCGCGGATAACATTGCCTACCGGTTTGTCGGCCGAGGTGAGCCAGCTGACGATTTGAAGCAGGCCGCCCGACTCGGGTTGATCAAGAGTGTCGACCGCTTTGTGCCGGGCAAGGGTCGATTCATGGCGTTCGCGGTGCCGACGATCCGGGGAGAGGTAAAACGGCACTTTCGCGACAGCACCTGGTCGATGCGAGTCCCCCGTAAGGTTCAGGAGACGCAGCTCAGGATGCGGCGCACGGTGGACATGCTGTCTCAGCGGTTGAGTAGACCGCCGACGAATCAAGAAGTGGCAAGAGAACTCGGCGTCGACGTTGACGACGTATCGCAATCCGAGTCCGCGCACTCGGCTTACCGGCCGCTGTCGCTCGATGCTCCCCGCGGCGAACCTCAGGGAGCACAAGCAGTGAGTATCGGCGAGTCAGTAGGCGCGGACGATCCAGCCTTCGTCTTCGTCGAGGATCTCATCGTGCTGCGAGAAGTCATCGCTGAATTGGATCCGCGGCGGCGCGCAATTTTGGGTATGCGTTTCGTCGACGGCCTGACGCAACGGGAAATTGCCATACGTCTCAACGTCTCGCAGGTACAGGTATCGCGACTCTTGAACGGCACATTGGCGCGACTCCGTCAAGGGATGTGTGTCGATGCATCCTCGGCCGCGCGTGTGTGCTCCCCTTCTCGGGCAGGGTTCGAGGATCCGACGAAAGTAGCTGAATGACATGTGGTTTGATGCGTGGAGTGACATCGCCAGGGTGGTGTTGATCGGGTCCGCGGCCTACATCAGCTTGATCGTGGTACTGCGAATATCGGGGAAGCGCACGTTGGCCAAGCTCAACGCGTTCGACTTGGTGGTCACCGTCGCGGTCGGTTCCACTCTGGCCACGATTTTGCTCAACTCCGACGTGTCATTCGCCGAGGGCGTGACGGCGCTCGCGTTGCTCGCCGTGTTGCAATTCCTCGCGGCGACCATTTCATCGCGGTTCAGGCTCGGGCGGGCGGTGGTGACCGCGCGACCTACTCTCCTTGTCTCGCAGGGTCGTTACCTGGAGGAGGCGCTGAGGGGCCAGCGCGTCAGTATCGACCAGATTCGCCAAGCCATCCGGTCGACCGGACAGGGCGACGTCAGGCAGGTCGCCGCGGTGGTACTCGAGTCCGATGGGTCGCTCAGCGTCATCGCTACAGACAAGATCGGCGACTGGTCAGCGTTGGCGGGATTGGCGATTGTTCGCGCATCGGACGGTTGAGAGTGTCAGCAACGAATAGACCTCCAGGAACAATGGATTCACGGGCACCGGGGGAATTACCCGGTGCCCGTACCGAGACCACCGCAGCGGCTTCCGCTCAGCACCTCCGGGACTAAACGGCGGCGTCAGAGGTTGGCGTCCAGCGCCGCTCGAGTGCCGCACGGACGTCCTGGGCGCACCGCTCCAGGCGGGTGCAGTCGACTGCGTCGAATCCTTGCTCTGCCGCTGCGGTTTCCAGCCTTCGGAGACGATCTGCGACCGCCTTCCGGTGTGAGGGCAGGACCACCACCCACGCAAGTTCGCGCAGCAGGGTCAGCAACCTTTCCAGCACTGCGGAATCGCTTGCGCCGTAGTGCTGCGCTTGACTGCACACCAAATCGAGCAATTCGGGCAGGTCTGGCCGCGCCACCACCACCCGTTGTATGTCGCGGCCATCTCGCAGGATCCGTTGTCCCAAGCGGTATCCGGCGAGTTCACACAGGGCCGCGCTGCATGTATTCAGTCCGTGCACCGCGGTGGTGGGGTCGTTGACGCCAGGGCTCAGCGCGCGAATCACCACATCGGTCAGCTGGCGGAGCCCGTAGCCGATGTCCTGGGTCGTGGTGCGCTCGATGCCGGTTTGCAGGGCGCCGGCCACCCGCGCGCGCAATGATGCCAGCCGCTCTTCGTCGAGGGCAACACCCTGCTGGTCGGTGGACCAGCAGAACGCCACCGGCATCCCCGCCACGACATCGGACCCCACCGGACGGTCGATCCATATCGCGACCTCGGCGTCTGTGGCCGCCGCCAGCAGGGACTTCTCGTCAACCGAGACGAGAAATCCCGACGATCGCGCCGTGACGATCGCCGCATTGGCGGGCGGGCGCGGTGCGAAGTCGCGGTCGGGGGTCTCGTCGAGTCGATCGAGCATGCGCGCTGCGGTGTCACCGATGTCGGCGCGGACGTGGTTGAGCATGGTCTCGATCCGAATCTGTCGGACCAGATGCCCGAGGAACAGGACCAGGGCCAGAACGCTGGCCATAGCCATCATGTAAGCGAATGTCACCGCGATCTGGGGGACGAACTCCGCGCCGCCGTCGCTGTCGTTGCGGACTGTACGCAGCACCGTCAACGCGTAGACGAACGTTGCGAGGAACAACGCGAGGGTTCGTTGAACGAACTGATCCGCTGCGAATGTTCTTAGGAGCCGGGGCGTGTACTGGCTGCTGGCCAGCTGCAGAGTGATCAAGGTCAGCGAGAACGTCAACGACGTCACGGTGATCAGCGACGTCGCGACGGCCCCGAGGACCTCCCTCGCTGCGTCGGCCCCGCCTCCGAACAAGTATTCCGAAAGCGTCGGGGGAATGTGCGCGTCGAGGGCCGCATCGAGTTCGGGAAGGACGATGCCGGCGGCGACGGCGGTGACCACGCCGAGCGCAGGCACCGGCCATAGCCTGCTGCGCAGTGCCTCGAGAATCGCAGTGCGCCGCTGGCTGATCGCTCCGAGAAATCCGGGGGTGTCGCGCGGACCCCCGTCTTTCAACGTCATGGACGACCTACGCCGCGTGTCGGACAGAATGCTCGCCTTCGGCGGGCCAAGTTGACCATCAACGAGCCGATGTTGAATGCCGGCGATGGAACAAATCGCTCACTCGACGGCGTCGCGCTGTTTGGTCGTCGCTGTCGCCAGCGTTTTCTGACTTATCCACCCTCTCAACAGGTTTCGATGTCATAAGCTCGGCTGCGCGACCGGCATCGTGTTCGGTTAGGGTCACCGGTGCGTCTGCACGTCTGATGTCGCGAAGGCTCCGCATCGACAACCGGCCCATGCACAGCGCGGCGAGAAAGATGATCAACGCGCCTAAGCCGCTGAAGTAGGTCAACTCCAGCCACGCGGTCTTCGTCTCGGTCGTGGCGACCGGTGTGCCCACCTCACCGAGCCCCAACGGCGCAGCAACGGCGCGCCCCGCCACAAACCAGGCGCCGGCGAGGCCGCTCATCCATGCCCCCAACATCGCTGTTGCACGGTTATCGGAAAGGGTGAGCAGCAGGCCACCGAGGACCGTGACGACTCCGGGAAGCACCTGCAACCAGCCCCGCGCGGCCGTCCATGCCCACTCCAGGTCCGGCGTGAAGGCGAAGTTGAAGTAGGGCCCCAGAAAAGGGATCAACGCACCCCAGAGACCCAGGACAATCAAGAGCAAGCCGGTGGCAGCGCCTCGGCTTCGCGGCATGTGCATCTTCCCGCCGCGGCTTCGTATGCGGATGTTTACATCACTCATCAGGTCTCCTTGCGTGCCGGCCATGGAGTTACCACGTACCCCGGACGCGCATCGGCATACGTATTGATTCAAGCGCCGATAGGGACCCATGCATGTCGTGTCCGCGCGGGGGACCTCACAACGCGCGGAACTGGATACTGTGCTGGCTGTTGTCGGCCTACACGGGGTCGTTGTGGCGACGATGTTGGCGAAGATGCGCGCTTGCCGGTGCACCGTTGAGGCGTTGTATTTGGACTGGTTCGGACCGGTGGGGGGTGTCGGCGTTGTCCTACCTGACGTTCGAGGCGCACCGGTTGGGAGCAGATGAGACAGTGCTCGCGCTTGGTGACCGTCCCTAGATGGCCATGGCGGCGCGCACGTCGGCCTCCGACGCCGAGCCGCCGGTACCGCTGGACGTGACGCGTCCCGCCTCCAGGATGTAGTAGCGCTGCGCGGATTCCAATGCGAAGCCGATGTGCTGTTCGACCAGCAGCACCCCGAGGCCGCCGCGCTGCGTCAACGCTGTGATCGCCGCTTCGATCTCGGCGACGACCGAGGGCTGGATGCCCTCGGTCGGCTCGTCGAGAATCAGGCATTTGGGGGTGGTGATCAGTGCGCGGGCGATTGCCAGCTGCTGGCGCTGACCGCCGGACAACAGGCCGGCCCGTCGCGTGAGCAGTTCCTTCAACGCGGGAAACAAATCGAGCTGCTCGTCGATCAGCTGCTTACCGTTCTTTCGGCCGTCGGCGACGACCTGGAGATTCTCGGCCGTCGTCAGCTGACCGAAGGACTGCTGTCCCTGCGGCACATACGCCAAGCCACGCTTGACGCGGGCGCTGGGCCGTAGCTTGGTGAGTTCTTCGCCGTCGAACAGCACCTTGCCGGAGTTGCACTTCAGTAGGCCGACCGCCGCGCGCAGCAGCGTCGTCTTTCCTGCGCCGTTGTGCCCCATCACGGCGGCGACGCCGTCGGTCGGCACCTCGATGTTGGCGCCGTGGATGACCTCGGAACGGCCGTACCCGGCGTGCACGTCGACCAGTTGCAGCATCAGGAGTTCTCCTCGACGAGCTCGATGCCGTCGGCGCCTGCCGCGGCGGTCCCCAGGTAGACCTCCTGCACCTTCGGGTTGGCCTGAACTTCGGCAACCGAACCCTCGGCGATCACCTGGCCGCGTGCCAGCACGGTCACCGACGTGGCGAATGCCCGCATGAAGTCCATATCGTGTTCGACCACGACGACGGTGCGCTCGGCACCGATGCGGCGCAACAGGTTCCCGGTTTCTTCACGCTCTTCGGTACTCATGCCCGCCACCGGTTCGTCGAGCAGGAGCACGTCGGAGTTCTGGACCAGCAGCATGCCGATCTCCAGCCACTGCTTCTGTCCGTGGGCGAGCACTCCGGCGGGTTTGTCGGCCAGGTGGGTCAGCCCGATGGTGTGCATCGCCTGCTCGATCGTCGGGAGCACACCCTTGCGGCGCCGCAACAAGGTCCATGCGGATCGGGTCGCGCCGGCGGCGATGTCGAGGTTCTGCAGCACGGTCAGTTGCTCGAACACGCTCGCGGTCTGGAAGGTTCGGCCCACTCCGCTGCGCGCGATCTGGTGCACCTTCTTACCGAGCAGTTCGACGCCGGACTTGTTCACCGACCCGGTCGCCGACACCAGCCCGGTGATCGCGTCGATCACCGTGGTCTTTCCCGCACCGTTGGGCCCGATGAGGAATCGGAGGTCACCCTGGAACAAGGTGAGGTCGACGTCGCTGACCGCCTTGAAGCCGTCGAAATCGACTGTCAGTCCGCGAACTTCGAGGTACTGGGTGCCCATGCCGACGTTGCCGCCCTCGATGGGTTCCTTGCTTGCCGTGCTCGCGTCGACCTCGGTCATGAGCTGGCACCCACCTTCTCGGTGTCGGGGTCGGAGTCAGTGGCCTTCTCCGGAGGTGGTTCGACTTTGGCTTTGCGGCGACGCTTCAGGAACACACCCAGTCCGGCCAGACCCGCCGGGAAGAAGCCGACGACCACGATGAACAGCAGGCCCTGGGCGTACGTCCACTCCGACGGAAAACGTTCGGAGAACAGGGTTTGCGCCCACGCCACACCGATCGCACCCAGGACCGGACCCAGCAGTGTCGTGCGACCGCCGATCGCGACACCGATCAGAAACGCGATCGACGGAAGGATACCGACCTGTGAGGGCGCGATGAACCCGACGATCGGCGCGAACAGTGCGCCGGCGATGCTGGCGAACAGCGCGGCGACGGTATAGGCGACGACCTTGATGTTGGCAGGGTCGTAGCCCAGGAAACGCACCCGCTCCTCGCCGTCGCGCACAGCCACCAGCAGCTCACCGTAGCGGCTCTGCATCAGCTGCCGGACCACGGCGACGACCAGCAGCAACACTCCCGCGGCGATGAAGTAGAGCATCCGGCGGTTGGCCGGGTCGTTCAGCGTGAAACCGAAGAATGTGCGAAACCTGTTGAGCCCGTTGCTGCCACCGATGCTGGTCTGGCCGACGAGCAGGATCGCCAGAGCGGCGGCCAGCGCCTGCGACAGGATCGCGAAGTACGCACCTTTGACACGGCGCTTGAAGACGCCGAAACCCAACGCCGCGGCGATGGCCGTCGGCACGAGCACGATCGCCAGCAGCGTGAAGGCGGGGGAGGCGAACGGTTGCCAGTAGCCGGGCAGTTCGCGCACGCCGGCGATCTGCATGAAGTCGGGCACGTCGTCGCCGCGAATCTGCGCGTCCGCGATCTTGAGGTGCATGCCCATCATGTAGCCGCCGAGGCCGAAGAAGACGCCCTGGCCGAGCACCAGCATTCCACCCCGGCCCCAGGCCAGCCCGATGCCGACCGCGACAATCGCGAAGCACAAGAACTTGCCGAGCAGCGACAGCCGGAAGTCGGACAGCACCACCGGCGCCACCCCGAACAGCACGACCGCCGCGATACCGAAACCAGCCCAGGTCTGCCAACGGCCGAGAGCGGTTCTCACACCAAACTCCTTGTGCGAACGGTGAACAGACCCTGCGGGCGGGCCTGCAGGAAGATCACGATGATCACGAACACGATCACCTTGGCCAGCGACGCGGTGGTGTTGTACTCGATGAACGAGTTCAGGAAGCCCAGTGAGAACGCCGCGATCACGGTGCCCTTGATCTGGCCCAGCCCGCCGACCACGACGACCAGGAACGCGTCGATCAGATAGCTTTGCCCGATCGTCGGACTGGTCGACCCGATCATCGTCAACGCGACACCGGCGACGGCCGCGAGGCCCGAACCGATGAAGAACGTGGTGATGTCGGTCTTGCGCGAGGAGATGCCGCTGGTTTCGGCGAGGTCGCGGTTCTGCACGACCGCCCGGATGCGTCTACCCATCGGGCTGACCTTGAGCGCGGTCGCCAGCGCGGCCACACATGCGATCGCCAGTACCAGGATGAAGATCCGGGTCTTGGGCACGACCGCGCCGAAGATCTCCACGCCACCGGACAGCCACGCCGGAGCGATGACGTTGACCGCCGGCGCGCCGAAGATGTCGCGGGCGATCTGCTGCAGGATCAGTCCAACGCCGAACGTCACCAGCAGCGTGTCCAGCGGACGGTGGTACATCCGCTGTATCAAGGTGACTTCCAGCAGGGCACCCATGGCCCCGCCGACGACGAAGCCGACGATCAGCGAGATGAACAGGGACGCACCGGCACTGGAGATGATCTGCTGAACCACGTAGGCGGTGTAGCAGCCGGCCATGATGAACTCGCCGTGCGCCATGTTGATGACGCCCATCTGACCGAACGTCAGCGACAGTCCGAGCGCAGCCAGCAACAGGATCGAACCGAGGCTCAATCCCGTTGCCAGCTGCCCGATTAGAACATCCATACCGCTGTGGCTCTCCGTCGCTTCGCTCGCCGCGGAATCAGCCGGAGAGACCGGCGGCCCACGGGTACGACTTGAGGTACGGGTCCGGCTCGATCGGGCCGGGCGACTCCCAGATCGTGTAGATCAGCCCGTCGGGGCGGATCTCACCGATACGTGCCGTCTTGGTGATGTGGTTGTTCTCGCCATCGATGGTGACCAGACCCTCCGGCGCGTCGAAGGCGACGCCACCCGCATTCTCCTGGATGGCGCTGACCTCGAACGACTTTGCCTTCTCGACGGTGTTCTTCCACAGGTAGACCGAGACGTAGGCCGCCTCCATCGGATCCGACGTCGGCTTGTTGGCGCCGTACTTCTTCTTGTAGGCCTCGACGAATGCCTTGTTCACCGGGGTGTCGATCGTCTGGTAGTAATTCCACGCCGTCAGCTGTCCGGTGATGTTCTGCACGCCGATGCCGCCGACCTCTTCCTCGGCTATCGACACCGAAACCACCGGCATGTCCTGCGGTGTGAGCCCGACGTTCTTGTATTCACGGAAGAACGCCACGTTCGAGTCGCCGTTCAGCGTGTTGAACACCGCGTCGGCGTTGGCGGTGCGGACCTTGTTGACGATGGTCGAGAAGTCCGTCGAGCCCAGAGGCGTGTAGTCCTCGCCCTTGATCTCGATACCGTTGGCCCCGGCGTAGGCCTTGATGATCCGGTTCGCCGTCTGGGGGAAGACGTAGTCACTGCCGACCAGATAGAGCGACTTGACGCCCTTCTCCTTGAGGTAGTCCAGGGCGGGCACGATCTGCTGGTTGGTGGTGGCGCCGGTGTAGAAGATGTTCTTCGAGGACTCCAGACCCTCGTACTGCACGGGGTAGTACAGCAGTGAGTTCGCGCTCTCGAAGACCGGCAGCATCGCCTTGCGGCTAGACGACGTCCAGCCGCCGAACACCGCGGCCACGCAGTCGCTGCTGATCAGCTTCTCGGCCTTCTCGGCGAAGACCGTCGGCTCTGAGGCGCCGTCCTCACCCACGACCTGGATCTGCTTACCCAGTACGCCCCCGGCGGCGTTGATTTCCTCGACCGCCAACGCGATCGCGTCGCGCACCGTCACCTCGGAGATGGCCATCGTTCCCGACAGCGAGTTCAGCGAGCCAACCTTGATGGTCGAACCCGAGGTGTCGACACACGATTCGGCGTTTGCCGAGTCCGACTCGGTCGCCTTGCTTCCACAGCCCGCCAACAGCAGGCCCGCCACAGCGACGACGCTTCCCGTCGCAAGCGCAGACCTTCTCAATGAAGACCGTTGTGGTAGTCGCATTGACAGCCTTTCCCTATATCAGCAGCGCACATCGGGAGATGAGCGTCGGCTGGAGTGCAGAATTTGTGGCACCGCTGGGGTGTCGAATCGGGACGTTAGAGCGGCTGTGTTTCTGCGAAATGACTGTGTGTGACGAACAAATTAACCTGTCGGAGGACCGCTGTTTATTTGCCGTTGGCCCATGGCGGCATAGCTGATCTGACGTGCCTGTAACAGTCCGGTACGGTGCGGCGATGTGACCAACATGCGAAAAGCGACATCGATGGTCGGGGCGGCGCTCGTGCTTGCAGCAGGCTCACTTGCGGTCAGTCAGGCAACCGCAGCCGGGCAGGATCCCGCTCCGGCGGGACCAAACGTCAAATACGTTGTCACCGCGGACGCCCCGCTGAGCTTCGACATCAACTACGTGACCGGTTCGCCCGCGGACTTGCAGGCTTTCAACGCCGACGCGGCCGCCTACTCGACCAGAGGCAGCTTTGTTGTCCCGTGGGAGGCGACCGCGACGCTGTCCGACCCGCAGTGGGCGTACATCAGCGTGGCCCGGGCGGGCCATGCCATGGAGGCCCCGCCGAACGCGCACTGCGAGATCTGGGTCGACGGACAACTCGCCGTCCAGAACACAGGTCCGACGACGGCCTTCTGCCAACTGAGTCGCTGGTAGTCCGCGCGTAGCCTGTTGCCTCACGTCAAGATGCGCGCGTGGGGGCATTCGTTGCCTCACGTAA
>NZ_JAMQTI010000052.1:0-10194 GCF_032883055.1 Mycobacterium sp. 29Ha | reverse complement strand
TCGGCGTACCCGTCAACGACCTACCCAACTGGCGACCGTTGATCGCCACACGACGAAAGAAGAAGTAATGCTCCCCGGGGCTGCGACTACTGCGCGGACACTGCGCGACACGTTCGACATTCCTGAATCGCAGGGCACCGCCGATTTCGTGATTCGACTTTCCGAAGCGGTCAGCGAGGAGCTGTTCGCCAAGACGGTTGCGAACTACGTCATCACTCCCGCGCTCGTCAACGCATTCGATGCGGCCCTGACGCTGATCGGGGAGGCGCAGCGGACAGGCGAGAATAAGGCTGCCTATCTAGCTGGTTCCTTCGGTTCCGGCAAATCGCATTTCATGGCGTTGCTCTACGGCATCTTGAAGCACAGGGCTGCTGCGCTGTCCATCCCTGAACTACAGCCCACCATCGCCAAGCACCGTGATCTCGAAGGCATGAAGATACTCGGGCTCACCTTCCACTTCCTGGATTCGGTCAGCCTCGAATCCGCACTCTTCTCTCAGTATCTTCGGCAGATTGCGATCCTTGAGCCTGATGTTCAACCGCCTGTCCTTCATTCCGCAGGCGGACTATTTGACGATGCCAACGACCGTCGGAAGGAGGTGGGCGACGAGTCATTCTTTGCAAGATTGAATGCTGTCTCAGGACCCGCCTCAAGTGGCGGCGGAAGCGGATTGGCGGCACGCCGTCAGCGGACGACAGGCTGGGACGCAGCGAGTTACGCTGCGGCGACTGCACCGGATGCCGACCCGTCCCAACGATCGCGGCTCCAGCAGGCCCTGATCGGTTCGTATTTCACGTCTTACTCACGCAATACGGACTGGCTTCCGCTCGAAGATGGACTCGCCGCCATCGCCGATCACGCCCAGTCGCTCAAATACCAGGGCGTTGTCCTCATGCTCGATGAGCTGATCCTCTGGCTCACCTTCCTGATCAGCGAGCGCGGACGGTACGACGCGGAAGTTCAGAAGATCACAAAACTGGTCGAAACGAGTCGCGGTCGTCTCGCCGTCCCCATCACATCTTTCATCGCGCGTCAGCACAACCTTGCCGACGTCATTGCCCGCGGTGGTGAGTCCGGCGCAAATGTCCGAGCGGCAGAAGAGGCGCTCAACCATCAATCGGGTCGTCTATCGGTAATAACACTCGGCGACGAAAACCTTCCATTCATCGCGAAAAAGAGGTTGCTGCAGACTAAGCCGGAAGCGCAGGCAGATCTAGATGCAGCCTTCGATCGCATCGACCGCAACCCGAAGGTTTGGGATGTGCTGCTCGACGGCATCAACACCGACCCGAATCATCCTGGCGCGGGGGCTGATGCCTTCAAGCTGACGTATCCATTCTCGCCGGCATTGATCGCCACCCTGCGCGCTCTTTCCGGCAAGATGCAGCGAGAGCGCACAGCGCTGAAAGTCATGCAGCAGCTGCTTGCGGAGAACGCGGATCGACTCACCATCGACAACGTGATTCCAGTCGGAGATGCCTTCGACATCATTGTCGACAGTGCAAACTCCACACCCATCAACGACGATGTGGCTCAGACATTTCGGACGGCGCGGACGCTCTGGACCGAGAAGTTACGTCCAGTTCTGTATCGCAATGCCGGTGTTGATGAGTCGGTCTCCGACGATCAGGCTCCGCCGGGACTGAAAGCCGATATTCGAATCGCCAAGACATTGATGATGTCTGCGCTTGCGCCGGACGTACCAGCGCTCAAGCAGATCGACGCTAGCCGATTGGCATCGCTTAATCACGGTAGCGTCGTGAGCATCATCCCCGGCGACCAGGTCGCAACGATCACCGGCAAAGTGAAGCAGTGGGCCGCAGAAGTTCCGGAAATCTCGGTGACAAATGACGCAAATCCTGTCATCGCGGTCAGTTTAGAATCAGTCGACTACGAGCGGATCATCACCAAAGGCCGCAGCGAAGACACCGACGGCCGCCGTCGAAAGCTGATGCGGGAACTGTTGTCCGACCAGTTCGGTCTAGTGGGAGCGCAGCCGACCACTGAAGGTGTCTTCAGCCGCACGGTAATCTGGCGGGGCACCGCTCGTTCGGTCGAAGTCGCGTTCGGAAACGTGCGCGACCGCGGTGAGCTTTCCGATGACGTGTTTCGTCCATCGTCGGCCGGAACCTTGCGACTCGTGGTCGATCTGCCCTTCGACGACGCAGGCCATACCACAGCAGAAGATCATGACCGGGTCGACGAGTTGCGGCGGACTGGTGAAGATCGCTTCACCATCGTCTGGCTGCCCGCGTTCTTTACCGACAAGATCAATCGGCAGCTTGGGCGGCTCGTTATCTTGAACCACGTTCTCCTTGGTGATAATTGGACGAGGTATGCAAGCGATCTATCAGAGGCCGACAGGATTGCTGCCCGAACAATTCTGGAGCAACAACAAATTCAGGTTCGCGGACAACTGCTGACGGCTGTTCAGATCTATTACGGCGTCGCCGCGGGGGCACACTTCCCCAACGATCAACCGCCTTTGCGCTCGCTGCACCCCGGATTTGATCCACAGCCGCCCGTGGGGAACAGTCTTGCGAATGCGGTCGATCGATTGATCAGTGATGCGTTCGATGCTCTCTATCCTGATCATCCGGAGTTCTCACCACCCGACAGCCTGATTAGCCGACACGATCTCAACACCGTGCTAACCCGACTGCGCGAAGCCCAAAGCCAGGCCGACGGGCGCATCCCACTGGAGCGACGCGAGCGCGACATCGCACGTCGAGTGACGGAGCCTCTTGGGATCGCACGGACGAATGAGACGCACCTGATCTTTACGCCTACCCAGTTCGCAGATTGGACGAACCGCATCACCCAGGGACTCGTGCGGCAGTCGGTCGAGCTGGAGTCTGACGTCGATATCGACGTCCTCAGGGGCGCAATTGATCCCAGCGGGTCCAGGCGCGGACTCACCGACGACATTGTGGACCTCATTGCGGGCGCATGGGCGGCGCAAACCAAGCGGTCATGGTTCCTGCACTCGACTGCCACCTCCGAGCCGAAGATCGGCGAGTTTCGTCGTGGCCTCACACTTCGGATGGAACCACTGCCGGAGCGACAAGCGTGGCTTGATGCAACGCAGAGGTGGACGGCATGGACGGGGGAGGTGGTCAACGACTACCTCACAGCAAGCAACGTTGCGGCCTTCGCTGATCAGATACGAGCCTATGCGCGAGACAGATTCGCTGCTCGTTCCTCATTCGTCTCTGCGATCGGCGTTTACTATGACGCGTTCGAACTCGATAGAGCCGTCGGGCGGTACGCGCTTGCCGCTGATCTCGCGGATTTCTTTGAGAATCAAGTGCGGGTCCTGGACAATCTCGCACTGGTTGAGGCATTGGCAGTGCTGGCGATTCGCGGTACTGACGTCGAGGCTGCGCGTTCTCTCTCGTCGGTCGCGTCGGTCGAGCAGGCCCTTATAAGCTACCCCGCATCTCAGTGGGACATCCTGCACGACCGGGGCAATGGAGCGCACATAATCCTGAACAAGGTTGCCCAAGCGGTTCTTGCGCAGGAAGCTGTTCAGAACCTCGCCGCGACGTTGGCGTCAGCAGACCATGATCGCGAACTCTGGTTGCAGAAGGTAATGCGAACGCCGCCGCCTCCGCCACCCGGCCCGCAGGAACCACCCGAACCGCCGGAATCACCGCAACCGGGCACGAACCATCAAGTCGTCAGCGGGGCGGCTTCAGAGGTGCAGGAGGCCTTGGAGCGTCTGGTCGCTGAGCATCCCCAATCAGAGTTCACCGTCGATATCCGATGGGTCAATCCGTGACCATTGGCGCGGGAGCGCCTACTCTGCCGGTGGCCGATGAAACTCAAATTCGCTGGCGGCTAGAACAGCTGCGAAACAGACGATATCCGGGTGGCGTCGTTGCGTTGGCGGCTCGCCCCGTATGGGCTGGGCCTTCTGAGATTTCCTTGGCCGGCGGCGGTCGCGCCGCGATTCGGTTAGGTACGAGTGTCTTAGCGATCCGCGAAGCGATTACATTGCGATCTGATTATGAGTGGGTGGTAGTACTCACAGACCTCGGGCCGAATCTGCCGATTGGGGTACTCGAGCACTTGTTGCCGGACTGCCGTGTGATCGGTCTCGACCCATGGCCGGCGCTGAAATCTCTGTTCCGAGCATCGCGCCAAGAGTTCAATTTGTTGGCGCCTTCGGCAGGAGGGTCGCGCACTCAACTGGCCTATCCAGTCCTACGAGCGCTTGAAAACGGCCGAGCGAAGGGGGAAGTGCTACCTCCCGCCCCTGGGGGCGTGCTGACTAATGACCATCTCTTCACGGTGCTCGCAAGGATGGCCTTCGGGTTCGAGGGAGAGATCAGCGCCCACCAGGTCGCATTGTGGTCCACGAGAACTGATGCGGCTGAAGTCTTCAAGTCGTGGGTAACGAGCGCTGATCCAGATTTGACGGCCGAGCTGCTGTCTTGGATCGCGCAAAAGCTCGGTCGCTTGGGTGAGGTATTCGTCGAGATTCTTCGCACGGTTGGCCCTGCGGACATCGTGCCCCTCGGACTCATTGCAGCGTTGCTAGACGACACGACGACTGCAGCCGTCGCTTTTCCGGCTCCGAGCGAAGTCTTAGTACGCACGCGGACCCTCCTGGAGGTGCATCTCGGCGGACGTCAGATTTCGGAGCAGGAGTTAATCGCGTGGGGAAACATAGCGACCCTTGCCATTTCGGAGGTGACCGCAGAGAACGAGGTGCTACGTCGCACTGACCAACTCGTTGACGAACTAGCCGCTAGGGAACTTGTCGGCCGGTCAGAGGTACTTCCGGCGGGACTGCCGCCTCGCACGCAACGCGTAGCCGGCACACTGTCCGATGCGGGACTAACACCCTCGGACGACGCGCGCGCTCGAGTCGAGGATGCTTGGGCGGATCTCCTGTCGCACCGAGATTCCCACGCTGATACGAGATCATCGCCACGTGACGTGCGGGTCGCTGCAGGTGCCATTCGGCTCTGGAGATGGCTGCACACGGTAACAGAAAATCCTGCTGCACTTGCGGATTGGGTCGATTATTATCGTCGCGAGCTCTCATATGTAGACGGCGCTGTCAACGATGTCTACATCGGAGCTCATGACTCGGTTCTTGCCGCCTTCGCGGATCTGGTCGTCTCTGAAGTGAGATCGCGTCGATCTGCACAAGACCGTGCCTTCGCGAGGCTCCTCGCCAGCTCGGGCGCTCATCACGAGACTGGGCCCCATGCCCCACTCTACGTTGAAGACATTCTTGATCGGATCGTGCGACCCATTACTGCGCCGCGTTCCTTAGAAGTCAGTAGTGAGACAACTAGAACTCCAGTACTGCTGATCGTCGCCGACGGTATGAGTGCCGCTGTTGCGGGAGAGGTCGTCGCCGACGCCCTGGCGCGCCACAGGGCGCAGTGGCGGGAGTGCCGGCTTTCCGCCCTCGACGCCGTAGCCGCCGTCGCTGCGCTGCCTACCCTGACTCAGTTCTCGCGCTGTTCGCTCTTGTCTGGCCGACTACAGCGCGGGCAAGCAGCGGAGGAGAGCCGAGGATTTTCGAAATGGCTGGCGTCGCACGGCATGGCACCCGCTGGCAAGGCTCTGTTTCACAAGGGCGACCTCGATGCCGTTTCACGAGGGAACGCTCTTGCATCGGAAGTACGGACCGCTGTCGAAGACACCAAGCATCGGCCAATCGTGGCATGCGTGCTCAACGACATCGACGACGCTCTGGACCGATCGGATCCGATTGGTACGACCTGGGACGTCTCAAGTTTTAAGCATCTCGATCCACTGCTGAATGCGGCAGCGGCGGTTGGTCGAATTGTGTTGCTGCTGAGTGATCACGGTCATGTGCCGGAGCGTCGTGAGCAGCCCAGCGCACAGCGTGGACAACAGGTATCGGCTCGATACCGACCGGCCGATGGTGTTGATGTCGCCAAGCTTCCCGCGGACGAGGTTCTAGTGGATGGTCCGCGGGTGCTATGCGATGATCACCGCGCAGTCCTAGCGGTTGCTGAGCAGTTGCGATACACGGCGCTCAAGGCGGGTTACCACGGAGGTGGTTCACCCGCTGAGGCCGTCATTCCAATATCCATTCTGGTTAACGGCGCTATCCCGGAACATCTGGCTCTCGAGCCTGCTCCGATGACGGCGCCTGCCTGGTGGTCGGCGCCGTCACCTAGCGTCCCGCAACCCACGACTGCGAGTACCTTGGCTCCCAAAGCACGGCCGAAAAAGCCTGCGAGACAAGCTCCTCAAGAAGGAACGTTATTCGACACTGAAACGTTGCGGCCGCCGACCGATGCCGATCCTGCTTCGGCAGACGCAGGCACGCGGGACATGGTTGATGAGTTGTTGCGCAGTGTGCTGTTCAACCAGCAGTTCCAAACCTTTGGCCGCTATTTGAAGCGGCCGCAAGTAGGGGCTCTGATTCGCGATGCCATCAACGCAGGTGGTGTCCTGCCTCTGACTCGAGCGGCGCAGCTGTTGGGCGTCAAGACCACACGCGTCGGCGGCGCCGTCTCTCTCGTAGCGCAGCTACTCAACACAGACGGTGTCGAGGTGCTCACCATCAACGGCACCGATCTGATTCTGAAGCAGTCGCTAATGTTCGAGCAGTTCGGTGTGACTGCGCATGGTGGGAAGACGTGAGCACGCTGTCGCCCGTCCGCCGGCGAGAAATCCTCCAGTCGTTAAGGCAAGGCACAGTCCCCGACGGAAATCTCGACGTCCTGGCGGTCGGTATCGACCGGTTCGCCGCTTCTGTGGACGACGATCTCGCCGCAGTCGCAGCTGGCGGAGCGATCTTCAAAGCCGTTCGCGGCGAATACGGCTCCGGCAAGACTTTCTTCGCCCGTTGGGTTCAGCAGCGCGCAATGGCTCGGGGGCTTGCGGTGGCGGAGGTTCAGGTCAGCGAACTTGAGACCCCTCTGCACAAACTAGAGACCGTCTACCGGCGCACCATCGAAGAACTCCGGACGGCCGCTTTCGCTAAGAGCGCCTTTCGGAGCCTGATCGACGCCTGGCTATACGGAATCGAGGAAGACGCGGCAGTAGCCGCCGGCGTAGACGAGGCTGAGCCACATCAAGTAGACGAATTGCTTGAGCAGCGTTTGGCGACGGTCGCCGTCGCGACGCCTGTTTACCCAATGGTCCTTCGCGCTTATCGGGCGGCGGTTGAGCGGGATGATCCTGCCACTGCAGATGCGCTGATAGCGTGGCTGGGCGGTCAACCTCACGTTGCAGCCGCTGCAAAACGGGCTGCCGGCGTACGCCAGGACGTTGATCACTTCCTGGCCATGGGCTTCCTTCAAGGCTTGCTCGCAGTCCTGAAGGGGGCGCGACATCCTGGCCTGGTATTGGTCATCGACGAGGCTGAAACACTTCAACGCATGCGCTCAGATAGTCGCGCTAAGGCGCTGAATGCGTTGCGGCAGTGGATCGATGAACTCGACTCCGGCCGCTATCCCGGCCTCTACCTGCTGATCACCGGGACGCCGGCGTTCTTCGACGGAAGAATGGGCGTGCAGTCCTTGCCGCCCCTTGCGCAGAGACTGTCGACCGACTTTGGGTCCGATCCAAAGTTCGACAATCCGCGCGCACCACAGATACGGCTCATGGGATTCGATCTCGAGCGATTGGTGGAAGTCGGGATCCGGGGACGTGACGTGTATGCGGGTGGCGCAGGATCCGCCGACCGGATTCGGACGCTCGTGGACGATGCCTACATTCGCGACCTCGCCGTGGCGGTCGCTGGCCAACTCGGCGCAGTTGCCGGGATCTCGCCTCGTATCTTCCTTAAGAAGTTGGTCGCTGACGTGCTGGATCGTGTGGATCAGTTTCCAGATTTTGATCCGCGACAACACTATTCGCTGACGATCTCCGAAGGAGAGAAGGCGGAATCGGTCGCTGCGACGAACCCCGACGAGGTCGAACTGTGACGACCGGGTTCGCTCAATTGGCGCCGGGGATTCAGCATCACATTGCAAACACGCTCGGCTGGAACGGCTTACGGCCTCTGCAAGAGGAATCCGTAGCGCCGATCACTGAAGGTTCGGATGCGATATTGCTCGCGCCGACAGCCGGCGGCAAGACCGAAGCCGCGATGTTTCCACTGCTTACGCGCATGCACTCTCAGCGGTGGGACGGGATTTCTGTGCTTTACCTGTGTCCGCTGAAGGCTCTGTTGAACAACCTAGGCCCGCGCATCGACCAATATGCGCAATGGATGGGGCGATCAGCGATGATATGGCACGGCGACGTAAGTGCATCCATCAGGGAGCGCATCAAACGCGAGCGCCCGGACATCCTGCTCACGACTCCCGAATCCTTGGAGTCGATGCTCGTGTCAGAACGCGTCGATATCCATGAGGTTCTCGGCGGCGTTCAAGCAATTGTCGTCGACGAAATCCACGCTTTTGCCGGAGACGACCGCGGCTGGCACCTGCTGGCTGTGGTGGCGCGGTTGGAAAATGCGTTGGGAAGGTCACTGCAGCGCGTCGGTATGTCAGCCACCGTCGGCAATCCCGCGGATCTGCTCGAGTGGCTGCAGGGCGGCCATCGCAGACGGGGAACCGTTGTAGCCCCGCACGCATCTACGCCGGCGGCTCCTGAGATAACTGTTGACGCTGTGGGCAGTTCTGAGAACGCGGCCAAGGTCATCGCCTCACTTCACCAAGGCGAGAAGCGGTTGGTATTCGTCGACTCACGCAAGCTCGCGGAAGAGCTTGGTATCGCTCTCCGAGACCGTGGGGTCGAGACGTTCTTATCGCATTCTTCGCTATCAGCCGCGCAACGACGCGAATCCGAGGAAGCTTTCGCTGACGCCCGCGATTGCGTCATCGTCGCGACATCCACACTTGAGCTGGGAATCGACGTCGGTGATCTCGATCGCGTGATTCAGATCAACTCGCCTCGAACGGTCTCGTCGTTCCTGCAACGGCTTGGGCGGACGGGTCGGCGTCCCGGCACGGTCCGAAATTGTCTGTTCCTCTGCCTTGATGATTACTCACTGTTGTACGCATTGGGGTTGCTCCGACGTTGGTCAGAAGGTTGGGTCGAGCCTGTCGCTGCAACGCCGCAGCCGCGCCACATCGTGGCGCAACAGATTCTTGCTGCCGCACTGCAAACTCGATCCATCCCAACCTCGGGGTGGGAGTCACAATGGGATCCTCTACCGATGTTCGGCGACGACGACGCACTCATCATGGATCACCTGCTGGAGAATGGCTTCCTAGAATCGGACGGCGGAACTGCGTTCATTGGCGCTGAGGCCGAAAGGCACTTTGGTAGGCGCCATTTCATGGAGCTGCTCGCGGTATTCACTGCTGCACCGCAATTTACGGTGTTCGCAGGACGTTCTGAGATCGGGTCCGTCGAGACGGGCGTTCTGACGGAAGATGTCGAGGGTGATCGCGTGCTGCTACTCGCCGGCCGATCGTGGAAGGTCACCCATATCGATTGGAAGCGCCGTCACGTGTTCGTTGAGGTGATCGATCTGCCGGGTAGAGCCCGATGGATGTCAATACCCGACGGTGCGTCGTACGCCATCACACGTGGGATGCGAGATGTCCTGCTCGGCGACGATCCGTCAGGTGTCCACTTGACGCGTCGTTCGCGCGAGGCTTTGACCGGCATACGAGATCAGCGAGCCGACCAAGTCGATCGAGAGAGTCTGGTGATTCGTCGTGACGACAACGGAGATTGGCGCTGGTGGACGTGGGCTGGTGCATCGGCTAACCGCACGTTGGCAGCGTGGGGAATCGGACTCGTAGCACCTCGTCAACGAATTGGGTCTGAATCAGTGCGGCTGCATCGAGACATGTCGGTGGCTGATATACGAGAGGGACTTAGAGAGATGCGCGGAGTTGACGCTCCGCGGCCGCGGCCGAACGTCGACATCCGTGCTGTCGATGGGCTGAAGTTTTCGGCTGCGTTGCCTAACGAGCTTGCGATGCAGACGATCTCGGCACGTATTGGGAATCCCGATGCGGCGGACGCAGTGCTATTAGAATCGAGTGTTGTCGTCGCGACGGATTAGCGCGTCCTTCCCACTCCGTACAAATGGATCCTCTTAACCCTTGCATTCTTGTGTATATAGATCTAGCGTGTGCCCATGAAAGGCCTGGACGGTTGCGCAGATCAGATCCGCGAGATTGAGGTGAGCCCGTCGTAGTGGTCCAGTCGTTGTGGGACTCTGTTGCCCGGTGT
>NZ_JAMQTI010000051.1:0-13343 GCF_032883055.1 Mycobacterium sp. 29Ha | reverse complement strand
TCGCTCAATGGTGGCTCCGGTCCAGGTGGAGTGACCGGCAACGAGGCGCGCCGCCAGGGCGCGCACGTCGAGCCAGCGCCACCCTGCGGTGCCTTTCCCGCACAGGCCACGGCCGCCGTAGTAGAGGTTGAACCCGTCGATGTACACACCTACTCGCATGGGCACAGACGCTAACGGGCAGGCGTGCAAGGCACCGCGACCAGCAGAAACCGGACGCAACCGGGCCACGGCAGCGGGCCGGGCAGGAGCCCGTGTGACGAGGCGGTCACGAACGCTGAGCGGCGATCGCGCGCACGATGTGCTCGGCTAGCTCATCGTCGGCAAGCAGCCGATCAACGAGCGCGGCCAGGACTTCCTGGCCTGTCACGCGCGCCAGTCCCAGCCGGTCTGCGGTGTCTCGCTGCCAGTTGTCCAGGCTCCGATGCGCAGATGGGGACAGATCCACTGTTCGGCGGACATTCTTCTGGCGGACACCGCCCGGCGCGGGCCGGGGGGCGGGCGCAACCTCAGATAGCCCATCGTCTGCCGGTGCCGTTTTGGCCGGCGCTTTCGTGCGCAGCCGCTCAGCATTGGCCTTGATCCTGTCTGCTGCAGAACTCATGAGCGCGGTCCTCCCTCGCCAGTACGCATCTACGTATATCAGTAGATCAGTATCTACTCTGCGGGACGCCCAGCAGCTCGGCGGCAATATCGCCGTATGCGGTCGCCGCTGCGCTTGTGATCGGCAGGCCGAACGCCTGCGCGTAGCGTTCTAGACGGCCTACGGTCGGCCCCAGGACGCGAATCCCATCAGCGGTGAGCATCTGCCGGTAGACATCTGTGCTGGCGGCATTCGGGACCGTGCGGGTGAGCACCACGGCGAGCTGCGGCGGCTCATCCGCGGCCAATGCCGCGGCCTCGTCTACGAGTTCGCGGATCGCGGGTACCCGCGCGTACTCCATGCCGGTTGGCGCCATCGGCACCAGCACATGAGTCGCGATCCTGATGGCTGAGGCGACGACGCCGCGGCGTTCCTTCATCGGTGGTGTATCGATCACCACAGCCTCGTACCTGTCGCCAACGACGCCTGGCAGCTTGCGATGCAGGTCAGCGACCGGCATACCGATAACCGGGATGGTCCACTCCCCCGTTTCGGACCATGACAGCAGCGATTCATTCTCACCGTCGGCGTCCACGCCGAGAACCGATAGCCCTGCTTCAGCGAGGGCGTGCAGGACGAATGCTGAGGTAGTGGTCTTGGTGGACCCGCCTTTGAGGTTGGCCACGACGATGGTCAGCACCGGTGACATAAAACGCACCCACCTTGTCTATCAGTAGCTACGGAACCACTTATATCAGTAGATCAGTACATCATGTCTACACCGCGGCCTGCGGGCAACTTGGGGTACGGAAATGCGGAGGCACTGAGCTACTGACGTACTGAACAGTACGCTATGCCGGCGTTTCTCTGGCTTTGGCGTCCTAGTGCGCTGGGTCAGCGGGCTGACTGAACTCCGCGATGACCTCGGCGGCGGCCTCGTCGTAGGTCAGTTCGCCGCGGCCGATTCGGTCGAGGAGGTCCATTGCGCCGAGCGAAACGTCATGGCCGGCCAGGCCGGTCGCCGCCACGGCGATGGACACGGCCTCGTCGTGAGAAATCGGCTGCCGCGGTGTGTTCAACTCCAGTACTCCGGTATCCGCTCGCGCTGTGTCCGGTAGGCCGGATCAGCCAGCTCGGACAGATGCGCCTCGGCCGCATCCTTGTCGGGCCACCGGCGCACGCGGTGGCGGGCGTCCGCCACCCAGTCGCTGAGCACCGGCCCGACCCCAGGTGTCGCCCGCTGCAATGTTGTGGCCGCCGCGCTGGCGCTTTCGTTGATCAGGTCGCGGTCCTGCTGCGCCAGCTCGCGGACACCGGCCGCGTGGCGGGTCCACACCTTCATGCCCTGGAGCACGGCGATGTCACCATGCCCCTCGCGTTGCTGGAGCATTCGCTCCGCGCGATCCGTGCTCTGCTCAAGCTCGGCTGTCTCCTCGGCGTCGACCACCTCCAGCGCCGCAGACCACCAGACGCGCAGCGCCCGCCCCGGCCCTACCTCCCGAGCCTGGGCAGGTTCCCACAACCACCAGTCGCCCGAGTAGTCGGCCAGCTCACGCAACACCAACAGCACGTTCTCGCCGGCCGCCTGGCTCGGCCCGACCGGCTCTGCGGTAGTTGCAGCCTCGGCCACGGTTCGCCGCAGAGCGAATACGTCAAAGCCGGGCAGCCCCGGTCCCAGGCGAGGTATCTCCGCTGGTATTGGAGCCGGGCGAGGTATCACCGGACCCACCCGGGGCCAACCCGGCCCTGGCGACACCGCCCGGATGTGGCGGGCCGCATCGCCCCGCCACCAGTCCGGGTCGCCGTCGCGCGCTGCCCGCAGCGCTGTAGCGGTTCGGTCCGCCCACACCGCCCGCCAGTCCGCTTCGAGTTCGCCGTCACGGGCAGCTTCCAGCAGCGCCCACAACACCGCCCGCCGGGTCTTCTGCCAGGCCCACTCCTTCAGGCTGCTCATCGACGCGGCCTCGGATCGAGCACCGCGAGGGCCTGGTTTAACGCCCGGTCGACGGCATGTCCGAACCCGGCGGCCCAGCCGCAGTAGGCGACATCGGGCAACGACACCGCCTGCTCCCGCCAGAACCGCAACATCTCAACGATCAGCCCAGCCCGGTAAAAGGGCTGGTAGATCCGGCGCTGGGCCTTGGACACATCAGAGTCGTCGGCGTCCAGCACCTGGTCCGGGTGCAGCACACCCCGCTTCGCCACGTGCTTGTGGTGGGCTTCCCAGTCGACGGGCTGGCCCGCGCCCAGCCGCTCCACCACCTGTTGCTGGTCGTAGGGATCGATCAGCGGCGGGGTCATCGGCGGTCTATCCGCCTCCACAGCCTTGGCCTCGTCGAGCACCGTCTGCGCGACCGCCTCGGCTACTCGCCGCCACATCGCCTCACCCAGCACCAGCTGGGTCTTGGCCCAAATGTCCGGTGCCACCACCTCCAGGCGATGCCGGTAGCCACCACCAGTCGTCGGGGCCTCGCCCGGCGTCAGCAGGATGTCCGCGTTGCGCACCGCCTCAAACTCACCCGTCCACTCGCGTGGCCGCTGCACACCCGCCTCCGAGCTCACCATCGCGCATGGCCGCACATCGGTCACCCGCGCCAGCTCCTCGGCGTGCGCCGTCAGCAGCTTCGCCGCCGCGCCGACGCCGACGAACCGGTGCGCCCAGCCGACCGGCAGGGCGCGGTCATAGACGGCCAACGTCGCCGACGCCGGGATCACCACCCCCGGCGGCACATAAGCACCGTCGCCAACCGTCGAGGCGATCGCCACCACCTGACCGGTTGGCAGCGCCAACACCGACACCGCCCACTCAACCCATCCGCCGTTAAGTAGGTCCTCCCGCACTTCGGTACCACGCACCAGACCGTCGAGAATCCGCCGCGCCAACACCAGCTCCGCACTCGGCAGTGGCTCGCCCGCCGCCACAGCACCAGCCGCCGCACCAGACCCAGAACTCGACGCCACCACCGGCGGCCCACCAGCGCTCTGCTGCCCTGATGCGCCCGGCGACTGCACCGGCTGAGCCGACGTCGGCAATGTCGCCGCGCCCGGTGGCGGCACCGGACTACCACCACCCGGCGGCACATACGGCACCAGACCGCCCCCGCCGCCACCACCACCACCAGGAGAAACTGGTGCCATCCCGCCACCACCGCCGCCGGCAGGAGCCGGTCCACTCGGCGCAGCCGGTGGCGGTGCCGCCGCGCCCGCTCCCTGAGCAGGAACCACCGGAACCTGCCCACCAGGCGACGACGCCCCCGCCGCCGAAGACGGATGTGGGCCAACGAATTTCTCCAACGGTGGTGTCGGCGTCGCAGACACCGCACCCGAAGCACCCATACCCGAGGCCAAACCGGACTGGAAACTGCTCGCAGCACTCGACAACGGATTTGGACTACTCACCGGGTTACTCGACAGCGCCTCCGACATCGACGCCGCCGGAGCCGTCGCCGCATCCTTCAACGAACTCCCGCTCAACGCACTCAACCCGGTCGGCATCTGCGGCGGCCGCATACCACCACTAGCCACGCCGGAACCGGCCGTGGGCATTCCGGTGGTTGGGAGTCCCAGCCCACTGGGGGGTGTAGACATCGTTGGCTGTGGGGTCAGGCCGTTGTAAGCGCTCCGCAGGGCGTCACTTCCTGCTCCTTGGTGGCGTGGGTCAGCTAACTCATCGTTGCTCCCAGCAGTGCTGCCACCAGCAGTCCCAGGAGTCCGCTCTCTATCTGCGTCTGCACTCGTCTCCGCAGCATCCTTATCGCCGTCGGGCGCACCTTTTCCAGGCTCCCGAGGTCGATCCTTCTCCTGTTCGTTGCTGGCTGGAGTTGCGCCTTGTTCGTTGTCACCAGGCATCGGAAGTGGAGGGGGAGCGGCAGCGATGTCTCCGAGCGCTGTGCTGTACGCGGTGGCGGCCTCTGCTTTGAACGTGCCAGCGTTGAAGGGCGTCTTGGTTTTTTGTGCTGTCTCCCAAGCTTTTTGGGCGGCGTCCCCGATCCGGGTGAGGTCCATCTTTAGGCCAATGACCGTGCTCTTGTAGGACTCCGCGGTGACGGCTTTCGACCCGACATGATCGGCTACGTCGTAGGCATGGTTGCGCATCATGGTGAGCCGCTCGACCCGCGCGATGCCGGCCTGTCCTTGAAGGAGGTCCGGGCTCGTTGTCATCTTGCGTTTAAGGGTGTCGCCGTAGGTGGAAAACCTGGTTTCAGCGGCCCGTTGTTCGTCGGCAACACTCTGAATGTCGCTTTCGCTGATGCTCGGCCAGAACTCACCGATGGCCATCTGAGCACCGACGCCAGGCGGACGCTGAATATCACCCGCGCCACCTAACGATCCAGCAGCAGGCATTGTGTTCTCCTCACCCCGAACTACTACTGGTCAAGCCCGCACACGGTCCACGCCTGTTGGTAAGCCGCTCCGGCGTCCTCCGGCTCGTATTTCGGCGGAACCTCGGCAAGACCGCGGGGCCGAACCTTGCCGTAATCAGCCATCGCGGAATAGAACGTGTCGATGACTCCACGTACGGCGCGTTGAACAGATTCACTTGCGTGAGGGTTCTCAGCCAAGGCGTTCTCAAGAGCAGCCGCCGCAGGTAGAAGGTCCATCCCCTTTGTATCGGGGTTTGGGATGGTCGCATTGATGATTGCGTACTTAGAACACACCGCGATGTCCTGTGCGTGGGTGTCGCCGTGAGCCGATGCACCGGCATCATTCGTGGCTTGAACAGCCTGCGGCACAACCTCGTTCGGTAAGGTGGACTTGATGACGATGGCTCCGACAGCGGCTCCCAGCCCGGCAGCGATCAGGGCTGTGGTAGCCACGACCGCGATGAGGCCAGCTCGACCCGCTGAGGGGGATGGGCTGAATCGTGCGGGAGCCGGATGGGTAGTTGGTCCCGTCGGGTAGGGGTGCTCCATTGGGCCAGCGTATTGGGGACCACCGACAAAATCACGCGCCGAACGCCCCCAACTCCCAAGTCAGACAACGCCTTCAGATGGAAAGTGTTCGCGCAGTGCCTGGCGTTGACTTCTTTGTCTCGCCGGCAGTCATGCCGGGGTGAACTCGGCCGAAAACCGAGCACCGCTTCGGCGTGTCGGTACCAGGTACAGGACTTTCTCTGGGGGACGATCGTCGGCATGGCCCAACCGCATAAGGGGCAGCGCGAGCAGATCAAGGTCCGCGCTGCCGCAGTCGTGTACGCGCGTCTGCGCGAAATGGCCGCCCAACGCGGCACCAGCGTCAGCCAGCTCTCGGCAGACCTCCTCGCCATTGCAGTCGGTCATCCCGAGGCCGTCCGCGAACTCGACAAGGAGGTGCTGCCGCTGGCGATGTGAGAGCTCGCGCTGAGGCCCCGCCCTGCTCGACTGCGGGGGCCTTGGCAGATGTGACATCTCAATAGCTGGTGTGCGGATTCGCCCGCTGACATGACGAAGGCCCCCGAAGGGGCCTTGTCTGAAGGTATCGACCTGAGCGCCAACTCAGGTCCGGGTCCGCACCCGTTGCCCCTGAAAGGGACGTGTCTTGGTCGACTCGTCTCACGGTAGCGCATGCCTGCCCGGCGTACCAGATAAGCCACGCAGCAAGTGCGCGAATCGTGATCTTCTCACCGCCCGACCGAGTCATCGGGCGTGTTCTTCACCGCCACCGCTCGGCGCGGCGGCCTATGCCGGACACAGCCCGCACGTCGAGCGCGCCCGGGTGGCACAGGGTCGGCGTGACTGGGTGCTGCGCGCCGGTGCGAAACATCGCGCGCCGATGTGGACGAGTCGCGTGTCATGGTTGGACGGTCTGCGGCGGTGGGCGCAGTCGCCGGCGCTGGGCGAGTTGTGTGCGGAGCAGCGGGTGTCGATGACCGCGGCCACGTTGTTGGCGATCGCGGCGGTGATGGCCGAGCACGCCGATCACGCCACCGGCCGCCACGTGGCGGTCACTCGCGCCACCATCGCCGACACAGTGGGATGTGACGTGCGCACCGTGACCGCGGCATGGCGGGTGCTGCGGGTGTCGCGCTGGGCGGTGGAGGCACAGCGCGGCCACGGCTCGCCAACCACCCCCAGCGTGGGCCGGCGACCCTCGGTGTACCACCTCGTGCCGCGTCGCGCCCCCCAGCCGGCCGGCGATCAGCCTGTGCACGATTTCCACCTACCGCCGCCAGGCGGCGATGGTTTTTTAACTCCCGTAGGGAGTAAGTCACCAAGCGTGCGCGCACGCGCACACGCCACCTATAGCCGCGAACAACAACCCGATCCACCGCGGCGCTGGCGCACCACACCGCGACCACTTGCCATCCAGTTGCTCGCCGCCCAGCTCGTCGCGCGCACCCACGGCCTGGGCCGCGGCCACATCGGCGCCATCTGCGACACGCTTACCGCCGCGGGCATCGAGCCGGCCGTCTGGTCGGCACGAGCTATCACCGACGCCCTCGACGCCGACATGCGCACCCGCGGATGCAGCTGGCCCGACCACATCACCAACCCCGCAGCGTTTCTGTCCAGCCGGCTACGACGGCTCTCGTGGACCACGCCGCCAGCACCGCCAAAAGGCGGCGGCTACGCCGCCACCCGCATCGACCAGACGCCGGCCCGGGCGACGCTCACCGACGCAGCGCAGGCCCGCATTGCCGCCGCCCGCGAACACATCCGCCAAGTGCTTACCAACCGCGCTCGACGCCCCCGCCCTGAGCGCACTCCGAGCGCGTGTTCAGACGCACCGCAACGATCTATCGTCGAAGGCATGGCACCGTCCACTCCCAACGAGGCGATTCCGCCGTCAACGCCGGTGCGCCGCTGGCGGCACGAGGAGTGCACCGTGCACGCCGACGCCGAGGCATTCTTCCGTCACCTCGACCGCCTCGTCGACGACGCGCCTAGTAGCTGCGAAACGGCCCGCTGACGTTCGGACGCGACCCGCACACGCTCAGCACCTGGCGCGCCACACTCGCACCTTCAAGCCAACCTAACTAGCGGGCCTAAGTGTCAGGCGGTGACACCCGGCCCGCGCCTCTCTTCCTCTTCACCACTCCTGTTCTCTTCACCCTTACCTCGTTGTTGCTAACCCCCACCTTCTCTCTGCTCACCATCAACCAAAAGCCCCCTCCTCATGCCTCTGATTACCCCCACTACTCCACACCAGTTCAGCCCCACAGTGCTCACCCATTCCAGCATCCATCTAATACGGTGGCACATTTGCACAAGGTGTGCAACGATGGCGGCAGCGCGCCGTGCGGCGCGCTGCCTTGGCCGTGTGGGCGGCGGGGTTGGGAGGTGATTGGGCGCGGTGTTGACGCCAGCCAAGCTGGGCCGGTGGTCGGTGTCGTATTACGTTGACACCGCCCGTGACGCCACGGCCGCCGCGCGTGATGCGCGCGCCCGCAACGGTGGGCTGGGCGAGTACTACAGCGAGTCGGAGACCCGGATGCCGACCTGGCTGGTGGCCGGCGAAGAGCCGATCCGCGCGGCCGAACTGGTCGGGTTGACGCGTGGCGATGCGCTCGGCGGGGCCGCTGATCTGGACGTGGTGACCCGGTGGCTCGATGACGGCATGGTGCCCTCCCGCGAGGTCGGCCGGGCCTTCCGCGCAGGCTCGGTGCACGGGTTCGATTTGACGTTTTGCGCGCCGAAATCGGTGTCGCTGCTGCGCGCGTTCGGCGACGATGTGACCGACAAGGCGGTCGCTGATGCGCACGCCTACGCCATCGGCGAGGCGATGAAGTATCTCGCCGAGCATGCCGGTTACACGCGGGTGCACAACCCGCAGACGGGCCAGAAGGATTTGGTGAAGCTGCCGGGGATCGTGGCCGCGGCGTTTCAGCATGAGACGTCGCGGGCGGGTGATCCGCATCTGCACACCCACGTGATCGTGCCCAACCGCCAGGCCCGCGCCGATGGCCGACTGGTGTCGCTGGATGGCACGTCGCTCTATCACGAGCTGCGCGCGGCGGGGATGATCTATCACGCGTCGCTGCGGCCGCATCTGAACAACTCGATTGGCGTGGAGTGGGGTCCGATCGATCCCGACACCGGTATGGCAGATGTGGCGGGCGTTGACCGGGCCACCATCAAGGTGTTCTCGCAGCGTTCCAGTCAGCTCGAGGACTGGGCGCGCGGCAACCTGGTGCTGGCCGACGAGGAGCCGACCGCGGCGCAGCTTGGCGTGGCGCAAAAGGCGACCCGGCCGCGTAAACCCGAGAGCCTGTCGCGGGCGCAGTTGCGGGCCGGCTGGGCGGCCGATCCGCGCGGCTTCGGCATCGACGCCGAGGCGCAGCGCGAGGCCCGTGGCAGGCGGCTGGCGGGCGCCGGTGTGGATGTGCGGGAGGTGGCGCGGCAGGCGGTCGCGGGCATCCATAAGGCCGCCACCTTCACCCGCGCCGATCTCATCGAGGCCATCGCAGCACGGCTGCCGGTGGGCGCTGCCGCCACCGCTGGCGTGTCGCCGCGCGAGTTGGTGGAGACGCTGGCCGACGAGGTGTTGATTCCGGTGACCGCCGAGCGTGCGCCGCATCAGCGGGAGGGATCGGTGCGCTACACCGCCGCCGAGCTGCTCGCCGAGGAACGCGCCATCATCGACCTGACCCCGGTCCGCGCACAGCGCGCGGTGATCACAATCCGCCGTGATGACACCGCCGCACTGTCGGCGGATCAGCGTGCGGCCATCACCAACATCGCCGCTTCGCCGTGGCTGATCCAGCCGCTGTCCGCGCCCGCCGGCGCCGGCAAAACGCACAGCCTCAAAGCGCTGCGGGCGGCGATGCGCCGCTCCGGCGGCGATGTGCTGGTGCTCGCGCCCACCCACCGCGCCGTCGATGAGGCGATGAGCGAGGGCGCCGGCGGCGCGGGCATGACGATCGCCGCGGCCCTGGAGCGCCACCGTCGCGGCACCCTGCGGCTGTCAGCGGCGCCCACCCTCGTCGTCGTCGACGAGGCCGGCATGGTCGGCACCCAGCAGCTGCGCGAGCTGTTGACCGCGACCACCGAGGCCGGGGTCAAAACCGTCCTGGTCGGTGATGCCCGCCAGCTCGAACCCGTCAAAGCCCGCACCGGCACCTTCGAACAACTCTGCACCGATCTGCCCTGGGCACAACACCTGTCCGAGGTGTGGCGGATGCACGACCCCGACGAGCGCGCCGCCTCCCTGGCGGTACGCCACGGCGGCGCAGCCGCGGTACGCCGCGCCGTGAGCTGGTATCGCCGCAGCGGCCGGCTCAACGTCGGCGACGAAGTCACCATGGCCGATGACGCCCTGGCGGCCTGGCGCGCCGATCTGGACGCCGGCCGCGACGCCCTGCTCATCGCTGACCGCTGGGAAGTCGCCGACCCGCTCAACGAACGCATCCACTGCGACCGCATCGCCGCCGATGCGCCCACCGTCACCGCCGCCCGTGGGCACCGCATCGCCGCCGGTGACCTCATCGTCACCCGCGACAGCGACCCCACCATCGCTATGCGCCCGGCCCGCGCCGGCCAACCCGATCCCGCCCCGGTCCGCAACGGCAACCGCTGGGAAGTCCTCGAGGTCGACCCCGACAACAACCGGCTCGCGGCCCGCCGCCTCGGCGATGACGCGATCGCGGTATTCAGCGGTGACTTCCTCCGCGAGCAGGTGCACCTCGGCTACGTGCTCACCGTGCACGCCGCCCAAGGAGCCACCGCCGACACCACCCACGCACTACTGGGGGTCCAATCGCGGCTGGCCAACCGGCGCACCGCCTACGTCGCCATGACCCGCGGCCGCCACACCAACACCGTCTACCTCTACGAACAGCCCACCGGAGAACGCGACCACGAACACGCACCCACCCCCGACGCCAGCGCCGAGGTGCATACCCCGGTGCGCGACACCGCCGCGCAGGCCGCCGCCGCGCTGAGAACCATTCTCGGACGCGACCGCGACTCGGCCACCATCGCCGAAACCGCCGCTGCCGCAGCCGAACACACCCAGCTGCCCGCCGAGGTTACCGACCACCTCGACCACCACCGGCGCGTCGTCACCCACCTACAACGGGCCCACCGGCACGATCGCGCCAGCGCCGCTGACAACCGCCACCGCGCAGCAGAGCAGACCGCCGACCGCGCCCTGGCCGAGATCCTGGCTGTGGCTGGCCGCCACGGCGGCGACCCCCTGCCCGCCGGACCGCTGGCGGTGCCCTACGGTCACGCAGTCACCATGGCCCACTCCCGCAACCGGGAGGACCTCGACCAACTCATCACCGACACCCACACCGCCGCCGTCGCCCGAGGCCGCGCCGTCGTGGTCGTCTCCCCCACACCCGAGCCGCCACACACAGCCGGGCGCGGCTGGACCATCGCCCGCTACAACCCGGAACGGCTCACCACCACCCCGATGCCCCGCGACGCAGTCCTCATCATCGACAACGCCGCAGCCGCGCGCCCCACCGACCTGGCCCGCATCGCCCAGCACGCCGCCGCCCATCACGCCCGGCTGCTGCTCGTTGACGACGACCAACCCGGCCCCTCGCGTCGGCTCCTCGACGGACTCAACCTCCCCTGGGCTGCTCACCACCACGACATCGACCCCGCCGCCCGCGCCGCAGCACTCACCATCGCCGATCCCGAGCTGGCCGCCGAGATCGAACGCAGCCGAGACACCCACCAACGCGCCTGGCGCCAACTCACCCGCATCCGCGAAAGCACCGAGCGTCACCGCGACCGCGACCACACACAAGACCTTGACCGCGACTACGGCCTCGACATCTGAGTTGTCGAAAAAACTGTCGATTCTGGGACGCCGAACCCAGTCAGGTGGTCACCTGCGGCGACACCTACGGGGAGGTGTTTCGCAACTCCGTCCCAGAATCGCCCAGGAGGTACCGGGAGATTTGACACACACAGATGGCTCCCGCCCGGCCCGCTGCGCGGCCCGGTTGGGTCCAGAAGTCGTAGCCCACAAACTGCCCGCAGGGCGTATCTACTGAGTTACTGATCTACTGATAGAATGCGTTCATGACCGATGAAGGACCGCAGAGCGGTAGCCAGATGAGCGCGGCTGAACACTGGCGGGCGTGGCTAGAACGCTACGGCGACGATTACGCCACGGAGGAAGAGCGGCGCGCGGCGTATCGCGACTTTCAGGCGAACCTGGCGGAGATTCGGGCCGTGTTCTCGCAATCTGATGACATGCACGCGGCGGGTTACCTGGATGCTCAGCAGCGGGTGGCTAATGGCGATGCAGACAGCCCCGCCGACGCCGAACTGTGGGCACCGGTCGACCTCACCGGCCCGGCGCGCGCAGATTGGCTCGAAGGCTTCCGCTCCCACTTCGGATCACGGCCGCGGAGGGCGTGATGGCCGTTCTTGGCTATGCCCGCGTCTCGACGGGTCACCAAAACCTCGATATGCAGACTGATGCGCTCAAAGAAGCAGGCGCAGAACGTATCTGGACTGAGACGATGTCGGGCGGCCGCGATGACCGGCCCGAGCTGGCCGCAGTCCTCGACTACGCCCGGTCAGGTGACGTACTCGCCGTGTGGCGACTGGATCGGCTCGGCCGATCACTGCCGCACTTGCTGCGAGTGGTCGAGGACCTGGACGCCCGCGGTGTCGAGCTGCGCTCGCTCACTGAATCCATCGACACCACCACGGCAGGCGGCCGCCTGGTCTTTCACGTCTTCGCCGCGGTGGCTCAATTCGAGCGCGCACTAGCGGCCGAGAGGTCGGCGGCCGGTGTGGCCGCCGCCAGGGCCGCCGGACGGATGCCGGGACGGCCGAAACTGCCTACCGCGACAGTCGATGCCGTACGCCGCCTCGATGAAGCAGGCGCAACACGCACCGATATTGCTCGTTCCCTTGGGATTTCGCGATCCAGCGTGTACCGGGCGCTGGTGCCGTGAGTTGGCCTAGCACTTTTCTTCGGCCCCTCCCCCGATCTTGGATTCTCGCGCGGGCGGGCGAGCTGTCAAGGCTCGGCCAGAGGCCGACCGCCGCGGCGGCTGCGGCCTTGACAGCACCCCCGCTCAAGCGCGGACACTGGCCTCTATCGGGGAAGGGCACCACGTGGGCATACCTCTGCCCTCACTCAGCGGACCGACCGCATGAAAAACCCGGCCCCAGTAGGGCCGGGTGGTATGACGCAAGTATGCAACGCGCCTTGCGCGGGCGCAATTCCCCTCCCCTGTCGGGCTTGTCACCACGGCCCCGGTTTGGACACACCTTCCGCCGGGTCGGGAAGCTGGCAAGCTTGGAAGTCGGCCGCGGTGAGCTGGTACCACCAGTGATTACCCACACCGTCAGCAGGTGAGCCGCGCAGCTTGCCCGCCGTGTGGCTGCGAGATGGGTTCACCGTCCCGACCGGGACGCGATCCCGCGCAGTCTGCACCGGAAACTGCAGATCACTGTCATTGCTGATCACCACGGCCGCCTCGATGCGCTGTTCGAGAACATCGAGCAGTAGATGTGCCGCCACGTTCACATCCGAACCCTTTTCCTCGCGTCTGGCCACCGACACCATGAACACCGCGGCAGGATCGTCCTGCCCTGCCGCGTCCTTGACCATCACCGATCCGCCAGGGTGCGTCAGGACCGGGCGGCCGTTGCGGTCAGGAGTCGCCAGCGGTGCCCGCGCAGTACGGTGCACGTAGTTGCCCAGCTCTATCCGGTCGGTGGTTTGAGAGCGTCGCAGTGCCCGCAGGTAAGCGTCTTGCTCGCGGTTGCCCACCGGATTGTCCGCGCCAGAAATGACCGCCGTGCAGTAGACCACTCGCTCAATGGTGGCTCCGGTCCAGGTGGAGTGACCGGCAACGAGGCGCGCCGCC
>NZ_JAMQTI010000050.1:0-13742 GCF_032883055.1 Mycobacterium sp. 29Ha | reverse complement strand
ACACCGGGCAACAGAGTCCCACAACGACTGGACCACTACGACGGGCTCACCTCAAATCAGATTCCATCATCGCAAACATCCAGGCTCGAAGCACGTCCGGTCCTGCCCACCGCGGTATGGGTTCCCCTGGTGTGAAGCAATCGATGAGAGGCTGAAGGGCGACGAAAATCTTGTCGCTACTGGCCAATCTTTCATATCCGTTGTAGGTCTCGAGCCAACCGACTAGCGATTGAGGATAGTAAGTGTGCGCCATTGGTGAGTCGAGCAATTCTTTGCGGTGCTGCGCTACTCGTTCGACCGATCCGCCTCGCTGCGGTGAAAACTCGAATGATCGGGTCGCGGGATGATTGTCAATGGCCGACAGAACCGTAGTGAACTTCTTAACTAGTTGGTTGGTGCCCGACGCGAGTATCTCTAATGCGAGCGCGTGTGCCCACCCTCGGAGCAAATCAACGCCCGCCCAAGCTGGCGCGCTCTTGGTGGACGAGTAATGGGATTCAAGCCGACCAAAGATGTTGTCTAACAGATCTGGTCGTCTGCATAGCCGCTCGTAGGGGTTGTATGACAGTGCCCACTCGATGGAACCGTTTCCGACTGAGCTCGGAGGTGACGGCGGGTGGGGATAGCGGTTACCGCTGCCCCACCCGATTTCCCAGCCCTTTTCGGGTTCGAAGTAGTCCGCATAGGCTATGGGCAGTTCGCCCGTGTCTTCGACTTGCCGCATCAGTCCGGCGAACCAGGCAACGTAGTCACGATCATCAGCCGTTGGGAGCGCGTTGGGCAGGGCGTTCAGGATGAGGTCAGCGACGTTCTCGCGTGTCGTTGTTGTCGCGATCTCGACCTCGTTGAGTGTTGTGAGCGCTCCAGTCGTGTACCAGATGGCTAGCTCGTTGTCGCGAAAGCCGTGACCTTGTTCGTCGAAGTTGTCTGCTGTGGTGATAGCTACGCGCCAATGAAAGCCAGACCCGCTCATCCCGGGAAGTGCTCGAATCCGGTGGTAGCCGCGACTATGAAGGGTTTCGACCGCTCGGAGCATCTTCAGTGGCGTGAATCGGCTTACATAATTATGGATTTCATCGAAGGTTTCCCGGTCCTGGGTTACGAATCGCACCTCGTGCACGCGCGTCGGCGCCGGCGCGATCGTTTCAGCAGCGATCGAGATTGCGTCGCCCAACGGCCAGCCATTAGCGCCAGCGCCAACAAGCGGAAACGCGACAGTTTGGGCGCCCAACTCGTCGGCAACTTCCAGGGCTCGCAAATAGCATGACTCGAGGAGAGCTTTATTGGGTTGATCTGCAGAGAATCTCGGGCTAGCGACGTGTATAACCCAACCTGCAGGCAGTTTGCCTGCGCCGGTCCAGCCCGCATCGCCGACCTGAAGACCGTCGGGAAAGCGGCGGGCACACTCCGCGGCGAAGCCTGGACCCGCAGCGAGTCGAATCGCGCGACTCACACCCCCTTGAGCGCGCATCGCTCCGCTTGTGGGGCTGACGATAACGTCGACTTTTTGCGTGGTGATATCACCGAGTTCGACACTGAGATGAGGTATTGAGACAGTGGACAATTGGTCAACCTCCGTTCGGGACATCAGATGCACCGGGGTGCAGGGGAGATGCCTCACTCCAACTAGTCGGCCTCGGAATACTCAGAGTAAATCTGGGCTAATCGGGCATCCCGAGCTTGTGCTTCTGGTGAATCGGGATTGCGAGCCGCGAGGATCATGTCGCGATACTCGGGGTCAGCTGCTGCCACTAAGTCGAGGGTCGCGTCGATCACCTCTTGGCCGACACTAAGCGACATAGCGAACTGGGTAGTCGCAGGACTCCGGTCAAAGAACCCGAGTTCGTAGCCAGTCGACTCGACGAGCTGCTCGGCGCTTCTGACAGCGCTGTGGTCTTCGTTCATCGCGGCGTCGATGAGCAATTGAACTAGGTACTTGGGGTCGGCCTCCGTGCCATTGTTGTCGTAGAAGAAGAACTCGACGGGACCGCTCATGACCCAATCTGCAAGCAGCTGTGCTGCCGCGTGCGGTTCACCGGACCAGCGAATAAGCCGAATCGTCGTAGACCCCTCCTCGGGATAGATTCCGTCGGTGTCGGGCGCGTCAACTTCGGCGACCACTGCCGGCGTTACTAGCCCGAGGGTGTTCCGGTTCATTCCGGAGTTCATCTCGGCTACTTCGTAGAGGCTGGCGTACGCCCAGTCCGACTCGAACGCAGTCTCGTACTCCGAGCCAGGCAAGAAACGGTCGCCGACGTCGGTATGCCACATGCGCCAACGAGATTCGTTGACATACAGGACCCGGTAGATGTCGTGGGGTAGCGCGCTGCTCGTCTCTTCGGATAGATGCTCCTCCATCTCATCCGTCCACGGCGATTCGTAATACTCACCCCAGTTTCCCGTCGAGACAAGAAGTAGCGGCAGCAGTTGCGCTACTTCCGGTCGAGCTGTGATCGCTGTGATCTGGTCCGGTCGAACCTCGTTCAAAACTGGAGTGGAAGCAATCGCTTCCTCCGCCCTCTTAACGGCGCAAGGCACTTCCGGCCCGTCATCGACCACGTATGAAAGTGCTCCACCACGAGCCCTCAGTCGGACTCGTTCCGTCTCTTCGACTACGCAGCCGAAATTCTCGTCCTCGCTATCGACCACTTCGCGACCCCAAGTGCGAACTATCTCGTAGACCACGTCGTCTAACACCTTTGCTCCGATGCATCGTTCAGGTTCCGCAGCGGACTTCGTGCTGTGATGAGGGCCTCCAAAAATCTGCGGGTCACCGTCCTACCCAGCAGCGACCTATCGAGCCTCGAGTTAGAAGAACTGCCGTACATACTCAAGCTCGACTCCTATTCGACCCGCGAGGTCCGAGACAGCGACATCCGGTCTGGCTAAAGGAGTCGGCTTACCTTTCAGCGGCCCCTCGCTTAGTTGCGAAATCGGTGTGCTTACCGACGACGGCATGCGCGTCACCTTCCAGGAGTTGCCTTCCGCCACAGCTAGAGTCGAACCCTCCCGCAGCAGCGCGCACTTCCCTTGCTCTGTTTCGACGAGGACCACACACCGCTTCCCAAACTCTCCGACCACGGTAGCGACCCGGCCGGCGACTACCCGAGGAACGGCGCGGCCCGCCGAGACGACCCAAACGCCATCTGTGTACTCGACTTCCCAACCCTTTTCGGCAGCAACCTCATCAACGGCCGAGCGGACTCCGGCATCTGCGTCGTCCACTAACTCCTGGGCGCGCTTGATCATCGCCTCGACACCAGCAAGCCCTGCAACCCTGCTGTAGCCCTGTGGCGGTTGATACAGATACTGCTCGCTGAGGCCCGGCTCGGCCATGGCTGCGTATAGCCACACCGCATCCCAAATTCGCCGTAGAAGCAGATCCTGCTCACGACCTCCGTGCAACGAGGCGTTCTGACCGAGGAGAGCGAGTCCGACTGCTGTCAGTGAGCCAAGAAAATCGAGCGCGCGTTCGGGAAGTTCCTCGTCTTTGGTCGGCGGGAGTGCCGCCAGCGCGTCAGCCAGCGGGGCTCTCCAGGTTTCGTCATCGGGGCCCCATACGCCTGCGGCAAGTAGATCCAATATCAGCTGGATCACAAGCATCCGGAGTTCGAGGCTCGGACGCGGCTCATCCTTCGACTTCTTCGCGAGCTTGACCGCAAAGCTACGCATCTTGACGTGTATGGAAGGAGGAACGATCGGAGCTGGGCGCCGCGCAGAAACGTCTTCGTCGGCTTCTGGTTCAAATCCTTCCGGGTCCTCGTCTTCGGGAATGTCTTCCGTTGACCCACCTAAGTCGACGTCCCACTGTTGCACTCGAGCCGCTGTAGGAGACTTCGTCAGAGATGTGAAAGGGAACAGCGACGCCGTGAAGTGCGGGCCGATCGTTGCTTCTGCACCCTGTAGCCACAACGTCCATCGGTCGCTACTTGAATTGGTCGGTGCCTGCTTGCGAATCCCGGGCAACGATGGCGCTTTTGTGCGGTGGGCTGCGTTCTCTGCGAGAAGCCGGAGTAGATCTGCTTCGAAGCGCCTTTGCAGCTTCTCGTCGCTGAAGACGTCGCCAAATTGCTGCCGAAGCCGAGGTGCGGATGAATCTACCTGTCTTGGAAGGCATCGCGTCGTATCGGTGAGGAATACCGCGGGTGTGATGAATTGCCCAGAGTCGTCATCGACGACGGCACGCACCGCTGCGCCCATCTGCTCGGGTACCTGAAATTGAGTAGTTAGGACCTCGCGCGGGTCATGCGCGCTCGGCTGGAAGACGTGACATCGCAGCCAGGTCCCTGGAGCTCCGTTGGGGGATGTCTCGATGATGATGGCGGCGACGGGACCCGCGAGCAGCTCGACTGTGATGCCGAGCTCTTCGCGGCGCGCGCCCAGCAAGGTGACTGGCGGGGTCGAGCGAGATTGCGGCTCCGTCGCAACGGTCGAGCGCGTACGAAGGGCTTCCAACGCAACGTTGGCGCCCTCAGGCATAAGCGACTGGTCGACGGGGAAGACCGCTGCGAGTTCGCAATTACCCCCGCGAGCGGTCGCGGCCAGCAGCGCCGCATAGCTCAGGTTGGGACTTCCCACCATCGCTGTCGACTTCCCGTCGACAGTCCACTCCACCAACTTCCCGTGGCTCAGGCGCCCGTTGGTCTCTGGCAGGTCGCGGAACTCGGCGTGCCCCACGCGCGTGACAGCCTCGGCCAAGCTGGATCCCGAATAGCTGCTTAAGGTGGGCTGGAAGCCGACGATCAAATCCTTGGGATTGAACCGCGTGACCAGTTCGCGGACTGCCGCCGATGCTGGGTCGAAGAACGGCGCACTCATCGCAAGCGAGTCGACCGGTTTGGACGGCAACTGGTCGATGAAGGGTCGATCGAGGTTGCCAAGTATTCGCAAGGCAGGCACAGAGTCGTCAGTAACTTCCGGAGCGATCATGTCTGCAACTTCTGTCACTGTCGACGCAATCCAAGATGGCATCGCGACGAAAAGATGTAGAGCGCCGAGCCACTCGGACAGCTCTGTCAGTGCGACTGGTCCGCTGTGCCGACTCGATCGCAGCACTAACCAGAGCTCGTCATTGTGTCCCCAGCCGGAGGTGGTTGGGTTTCCGGAACCGATCGCGACCCACACGTCGTCCTCGCCAACTAAGACAGCGAGTTTTGGATGAAATGCGCCACGACAACTGACATTTGCGTGCTGGTAGGCAGTACCGGCGAGGCGGACGTCAGCCGGATCATGAATCGCTTCGTGCGAATCGGCCAGCACTGTGACGCGCGCACCAAGCCCACGCGCCATCGATACGCAGCGTTTCTCGAAGAATGCAAGGTCGAGGGTATAGCCAGTGATCAGAACCTCACTTAGCCTGGCGCCGTCGGCACGCTGCTGCCATTGACGTATCAATGCGAGGGGTGATTGAAACTCGAAGCGGACGTGCGTCATTCGGGCAGTCCCAGCAGTTCGCAGCCCGCAGCGGTCACGGCCGGCGCGCCGTCCGATTGAGCGAACATGCCAAGCTGTGTGCCGATTTGGCCGACTTGATCCGCTCGCACACCGATGTTCCCAGAGCCTTCTGCACTCTCAGCGAACCACCGACCTTCTCGCTCGTGAAGTTTGGTCGGCAAGATCATTTGCCCGTTGCTTTCTACCCGCATCTTGCGCAGCGCCACTCGGTGTGATTGAGCGAGCATGTCGTCAACGAGTGCGCACGCGAAGTCACCGAGTGATCGGGATCGGTGTTCGGTGTATTGCCCGTGAACCCAATGGGGATCCAGATAGACGCGACGGTGCGCAGAGCCGCCGAGAAATGCGGATAACACTTCGCCGTCGAGGTACTCGAGACGGAAAGCGCCGAGGAGTAGGACGCCAATCCATGCCTCGACACCGGCGTAAGCCGAAGTGACCTGGTCCTCGGCTGGAGCAGGATGATCGCCGACTTGGACGGGCGGCAGCCCCTCGACGAAATCTGCGATGCTGCCAGTGCCGACCTGACCGCGAACCCACTCGTGAAGCTCGTCTCGACTAACGGGTTCGGCCGTGCGTAGCACTTCTCCAACTAGCGCAGACCAGAACTGACGCCATGCTCCGACAGAATGACGCCGGAGCAGCATTCCACGCCACGCTTCCGCTTGCCGACGCTCCTCCACAAATACGGGGTCGACGTTGAGGCGATCGCCATAGGCAACGCCATCAGCCAGGGTGAATTGCCACCCCCTCGGATTCGGACTGACTTGAGCCGATCGCGCGAGGATTCGCAGAGTCGACCTCCGCATGATGTCGGACGGCTCCCACTGACCGGGGTCGTGAACGCCCATGACAGTCGCACTCAGCAATCCGCAAAGCGGCTCGATGTCCGGAGATGCTTCGTTCATTTCGGTGAGCGCCACGTAGTCGGGAATGTCGTCGGACTCTGGGGATAGGTCGGCGCACATCTGTAGCAGCTGCTCGAACATCTGCTTGACCTGCGTCGGACACTCTCGCTCACCCCGCCTGATGGCGTTGCTCTCAGTCGCTGCGGTCTTGAGCACCACGCTGGAGCCGCCGTATTGGGACCAGAACCCCCACGACCGATCCGAGTACGAGCCGGGTCCGACTCGGGCGAGGTTTTCCGCGCGCCCATGTTTAAGGACGCGAATGACGGCGTCGGCGCCGTGCATCCGCCCGGCTCCGGTCAGATCGCCCGAATCCGGATTCAGGGCAGATGCCCAAGCCAGCCCGACTTCTGCATTTCGCACTAGCGCCTGGCACGCATACGCGTCCAGCTCGCGCGAGCCTGCGAAGTCAGCCAACGCCCAGTAGAAGGAGTAGTAGCGCGCGATCGTGGTCAGAGACGTCACGCCTGGCACCAGCAAGTCGACTCGGTTCAGCACGGGCTGCTCGACCGCGAGCGGGTATCTGCCGCTGCGCGTAGCTAACCCCGGCGCGCACCACGCCGGCCCTTCCACAGTTGCAGCATCCATTAGTAATCCCCTAGTCAAAAGCTTGACGCCATAGTGGCATCTCGAGGTGACAGGTTCTTCGAACTTCCGAAGATTTCAAGGCCTACCAGCATGTGCGCCCGACGACCGGCTAGCGGATCCCCAGACCGCAGAAATTCGTCACCATGCATTGATAACCTCGCGAATGGAAGCATTAGCTGGCTTCCAACAGTTCACGAGCAACGAGGGGCGGGCTTCTATTGGCGGGCGATGATCGCTGGGTGGAGGTATCACGCTCCGCGTTCGCGCACGAGGCCGAAGGCCTCGAGATGATCAAGCAATTACTTCCGGCAGCCTCGCCTTATCGCGCGTGGACGAACTTCGAGTTCATGGACAGCGCCGGCCAGTGGCACGAAGTCGATGCTCTCGTTCTTGGCAGACGACGCCTCCACCTCGTCGAGTTGAAGGCGTTCACCGGAATCATTACGGGAGGTAACGAGCAGAGCTGGACCATCCTATCAATGGGAGGAAAGCAACGAACTCAGCGTTCGCCCCTGCTCCTCACTCGTCGCAAAGCTCAGCGTCTCAAGAGTCGCATCGAGGAAGAAGCCCGTAAGATCACCGACGAGATAGGCCTCGACTGGGAGAAGGTCCGTCGTGGTCTGCCCTACATTCAAGAGTCGGTGTTCCTCCACGGTTCACCGTTCAGCAGCAAACTGACTGGTCTCGCGACGAGCAGTCTTTTCGGGCCCGACGGCCGCGAATCGGAGGTCGGCCTGCCGGGCATATCTGAGCGCCTCTTAGAAGCGCCGGCAGACGGACGCCGGGTCGACGGCGATATGGAGCTCATCGTCGCCAACGCCCTGCAGCGGCTAGGCATCGCGAAGCGCACCGAGCGAACTGCAGGCTCCTGGACGATCGCGGGCAACCCACTGGCGGCGGGCGAAGACTGGCAGCAGTTTGAAGCCTCGAACAAGATCAGCGGCGAGAAGGTCATCGCGAGAGTGGTCTCGCTGCGCCCAGGAACTTCGACGCAGACTCGTGCCGCCGCTTATCGCCGGGTTCAGCGCGAGTACGCCCTGCTCAGTTCGCTACACCATGAGTCCATCGTGGCGCCGCGTGACCTTGTGCAGGACGACGCTGGAAACACCGTCCTCGTGTATCCGGAGACACCCGGATTCGAGCCACTCGACTTGGTGCTCGCTGACCTCCAACTGAGTCTTGATCAGCAGTTCGATGTGCTCATCAAGATCGCAGATGCGTTGGCCTACGCCCATAAAAACCACGTGGCGCATCGAGGGCTTGGACCGAGCGCGATCCTGATTGACCGCGACGGCCTTGGCCGCGGATCTGTCGACATTCGCATTGTCGATTGGTCCTTCGCGGGCCGAATACACAGCGGTGCTACTAAGTCGGCCACTTTGTTTGGAGTTCTTCCGGATACCGGTGCCGCAGACGTCGACGACGTCTACCAAGCGCCCGAGGACCGCTGGTCGGCCGACGCAGATCGGATCGCGCTCGACTTGTTCTCGCTGGGAGCTGTCGCCTACTACCTCCTCGCTGGAGCTCAGGCGCCGGCGGACGGCCGACCGGCGCTGCTGGAACGTCTTCGCCGCGAGAACGGTTTGGATCTTGCAGCGGCCGGCGGCCAGTTCATCGGAGAGCCGCTGCGCGCGCTCGTGCTACAGGCGACGTGCCCGAACGTTTCGAAGCGTCTCGGGCGCGATCCCAAGACGGACGAGCCGACATTCGGCGCGAAGCAGTTCGTGAACGGCATCGAGGAGATTCGTCGCGTTGCGGCGCCCCCGCCGGCGGTTGATCCGCTGAATCCTGCCATCGAAGACATGATTAACGGACGGTTCGAGGTAATCGAGGTCCTCGGGTCAGGGTCGACCGCCCGCGGAATCCTCGTGGCTGATACCGAGGCAGACGACGAGAAGCGGGTTCTGAAGGTAGGTCTCGACGACGCCGCGGCCAGCCGCCTCCACGAAGAAGCAGAGGTTCTAAACCTTCTCGCGAATGCGCCGGACCCAGTCCCGGGCGTAGTGACATTGATCGAGGGTCCCCTGAGCCTTGAAGGTGGACGAACGGCACTCTTGCTCAGCAACTGCGGCGAGAAAACGCTCGCAGACATCATCCGGTATACGGCTCTGCCCGAATCTCAACTCAACGGTCTCGGTTGTGAGCTGCTGGACATCGTTGTCGGCTTAGAAGCCGCGGGTATCGCCCATCGCGATATCAAGCCATCTAATCTTGGCCTGAGTCGAAACGATCGAAAGCGATCAGCTGCAACCCATCTCGCACTTTTCGACTTTTCACTGTCACGAGCGCCTATCGACAACCTGACCGCCGGGACGCCACCCTACAGAGACCCATTCCTGGGCGAAGGTCTTCGGACCACCTACGATTCCGCGGCAGAACGCTACGCGGCCGCCGTCGTTCTGTACGAGATGGCGACGAACACAACGCCCATCTACGGCGATCCCGACAGCGCGCCGTCGAGCTTGACCGAGGATATTTCGGTATCACCAGGGGATTTCGTTGCGAACGGCTACAACGACACCCGTGCAAATGCACTAACCGAGTTCTTTCGCCGGTCTCTTGCGAGAGATGTTAAGTCTCGGTACGACACGGCGGCTGCGATGCGCGCGGCTTGGGCAGATGTCTTCTCGGTCGCGACTGAGCCCACACCTGCACCCGCACCGCCGAAGGCTGCCGAGCCGGAAACGAAGCCGGACACCTACCGGTCGCTCTCGGTTCTCATGGACGCGTTCGTTGCTGCGGCCGGAGCGAGGCCAACCGTCACTCGTCGACAGATCGTCGAGATGGTTCTCGGACTCCACCCGAACAGTCCGAGCGATCCGTTTACGACGTACCCCGATTTCGCGACTGCCGCGAACGTGACAGGTGCACGGATCGCCCAGGTGTTCGGCGATTTCCAGGACCTGTGGAGGAAAGACCAGACCCTCGCCGCGACGGTTGATTGGCTGCACCGCCGCCTGAGTGACCACCTCGACGAGTCGGGAGGCGTCAGCACGCCGGACCTAATTGCCCAATTGTGGGCAGGCGACGTGCTCGACGCCAGCGGCGTCGATCGCCCGCATCGATACGCACGTGGCATCTTGCGACTCGTTCTGGCGAGCTACCCGACGACTGGCGACGAGTCCGTCGTGATGGTTCGACGCCAGGGCACTGGAACGGTAGCGATGCTCGCCGCGCCAGGAATCCCTCGCCAATTGCCAGCTGTCCTCGCCGACGAAGTGGAGAAGCTCTATGCGGCTACGCGTCAGGAAGGCTCTACGCTCGTGCCAATCAGCGACGCCGAACCCGCACTGCGGGCCGCCGCCGCAAAGACGCTTGGCCAGTCTCAGGCCGATCTGCAGATCGCAACGTCGACGCTTCTGCGCATCGGGGCTAACGCCTCGACCGAAATCGAATTATCAGCTCGCGACGAGATCCATGGCAGCGCCCTTTCGATCGACTCGGCGGTAGAAGAGGTTTTGCGGGGAGTCTCGGTGGGCGACTCATTCAGTCGATCAGAACTGGAATCACGCGTCCTGGCGAGATTTCCGGCACTGACGGCGCGGATGCCTCGGCGACCGGAACTCGATCTTTTGGTCGAGGCGGCGGCACCTGGAATCGCTTGGGATGCGACGTTAGACCGTTACCGCTTCGCAGATGGATCCGGGGAAACGTCGAATCTACCTTCTCACCACACCCGTATTCCACTGCCGAAGAAGCACTTCGAGCCCACGAGCGATGTGGAGCGCATACTTCGGGCCAGTGCTCGGGAAGGTACGTACCGAGGGCTAGGCATTCCTATGGGGCAATCCGATGCCGTCGCGCGGGATCTTGTGGCCGTCTTCAACGCGACGCACATTGATGTCACGGAGTATCTTCTCGAACGCTTACGGGCCCTCGCGATAAGCGAGGAGGTGCCGTGGGATGAAGTGCTTGAAGCGGACCGCCGACCTGGGGCAGACCGTACCGCATTGGAAGAAATGGTGGCACAAGTGATTCCGGACCTGGTTGATGCTGTCGGAGCCGGACCGGGACCCGTCGTATTGACTGATTTGTCGACTTTGTCTGCCTACGGTCAGCTCAACGTCCTACACGCGTGGGCTGATATCGCCGGTCCCGCCGAGCACGCGGTGTGGTCTTTGATACCGCAGCCAAACGAGGCTGGTGGTGGCCCCGGCGCGTTGATCGACGGCGAGGCGTTCCCCAGGACCGCGCCTGAGCAGTTTGTCCAATTGGGGGTAGACGACTTGAGTGTGTTGCGGGGTTTGGCTGTTGGTGTTGGAGGGGTGTTGTAGGTGGGTTTGGCGACGGTTGCGGGCGGAGCATTGGTTGCGGAGTTGCGTCCGCAGGTGGGGTTGTTGGTTGGCGATATGCGGGAGCGGTTGAACGCTGATGCCGAATTGGTGAGCAGATGGCGGGCGGCGCATCGTGAGGCGGTGTCTCAGGAGCTGACGGCGGGGTCGTTCACTGATTGGGTGGATGATCAGTTGACCCAGGCCGCGGTGGGGTGGTTGTTGACGTCGGTGTTCGTGCGGTTCTGTGAAGACAATTTGTTGTTGGGTGAGTCCGGGGTGTGGATCACTCATGTTGATGTGCGGTTGCGGCAGCGGGCGCTGGATGCGGAGAACGCTTTTTATCAGGCGGATCCGGATCGGTCGTATCGGGAGTGGTTGGAGGTGGCGTTCGCGGCGTTGCGGACTAACCGGGCGACGGCGCCGTTGGTGGATGAGCATGCGGCGATTGGGATTATCAGCCCGTCGTCGGATGCGGTGCATCAGTTGTTGAGTTTTTGGCGGCGCACCGATGATGACGGGAATCTGTTGTGGCGCTTCGATGATGACGAGTTGTCGACGCGGTTTTTAGGGGATTTGTATCAAGATTTGTCGGAGTATGCGAAGAAGAAGTATGCGTTGTTGCAGACGCCGGTGTTTGTGGAGGAGTTCATTCTCGAGCAGACGTTGATTCCGGCGTTGGCGGAGCGTCCGTTGGAGGGGTTCAAGGTCATCGATCCGACGTGTGGGTCGGGGCACTTCTTGTTGGGGGCGTTCGAGATCCTGGTGGATCGTTGGCATCGCGAAGCACCGGGCATGGAGGCGCGGGCGCGGGTGAATAAGGCGTTGGAGTCGGTGTACGGGGTGGACGTGAACCCGTTCGCGACGGCGATCGCGATGTTTCGGCTGATTGTGGCGGCGTTGAAGCAGACCGGGGATCGCTCGCTAGTGAACGCGCCGGCATTCACGCTGAACCTGGCCAGTGGTGACTCGTTGCTACATGGTCCGGATGCGTTGGGCCGTACTGGTTTCGATTACGGCGATGAGTCCTTCGATAAGGACGCGGCGGTGTCGCGGTTCTCGTATCGCACCGAAGACGTACCCAAACTCCGCAGGATTCTGGCGGCGGGTCAGTACGACGTGGTGGTCGGCAACCCGCCCTACATCACGGTTAAGGACAAGGCGCTCAACGCCCGCTACCGCGAGATCTACCACTGCTGCAAAGGAAAATACGCCCTGACGGTGCCGTTCATGGAGCGGTTCTTCCAACTCGCTAAACCCGGCGAACAGGCCGGCTGGGTCGGTCAGATCACCTCCAACTCCTTCATGAAACGCGAATTCGGCGCCCCCCTCATCGAAGATTTCCTCCCGAAGCTGGATCTGCGCCTCGTTGCCGACACCTCGGGCGCATACATCCCAGGACATTCGACACCTACGGTCATCATAATTGGTCGAGCCAGGCCGATCGTGAGTGCAAGCGTCCGGGCAATTCTTAGTATCCAAGGTGAACCGGGAGCTCCTGAGGAGCCCGCAAAAGGCGACGTTTGGGTCGCCGTTGTCGAACACGTCGATCAACCTGGTTACCAGGATCAATGGATCTCAGTAGTCGACCTTCCCCGGGATAATCTCAGCCGTCACCCCTGGAGCCTCACCGGTGGCAGCGCTGTGGAAACGTTGGCAAAAATTGAGCAATCGCGAGTCCATCGATTGTCCGACTTCACCAAGGATATCGGAATGACATATCTCACCGGGGAGGACGACGCCTATCTTATTCCGCCACTTTCGCCGCTTGGGTCTGCGACAAAAGCAAATTCCGCTCCTGCAGTAGTGGGAGACAATGTCCGCGATTATTCGATCACCCCGCTCTACCAGGGTCTGATGACTCAGTCGTGGAGTGGCGATCCGGAGGAAATCCCGAGGGCACTGCAAACGCATTTTTGGAGGTACCGGAGCGTTCTGTCGCACCGATTGTATTTTGGACAGACCCCGGAGCAGCGAGGATTAAGGTGGTATGACCCGGCGATGTTTTTTGCAAGGCGTCACTCGTCTAATCTATCTCTCGTCTTTCCATTTGTTGCAACCCACAATCACTTCGTACTTGATCGCGGGGGCCGACTTTTCAACCGCACCGCTCCTATAATCAAACTGCCGGTTGAAGCGCATGTCGATGACTATCTCGAGCTGCTTGGGGTCTTGAATAGCTCCAGTGCGTGTTTCTGGTTAAAGCAAAATTGTTTTAACAAGGGCAATGCCACAGCGGCCAGCGGTATGGCGGATCAGCCATGGAGCTGGAACTGGGAGTTCACAGGTACAACGCTCCAAGATTTACCCCTACCCCAGAGTGCACTTTCCCCTCGCGCTCACCGGATTGACATGCTGGCATCTGAACTTGCGGGCGGTGAGCCAAGCTGTGTTGTTCAGTCCGTCGCCATGAACCAAATGTCCGTAGAGCAGGCAATGCGCGTTCATGCGGAAAGTCGCGCTTCGATGGCTTCGGAGCAGGAGGAGTTGGATTGGGAGGTGTATTACAACTACGGCCTTA
>NZ_JAMQTI010000049.1:0-13895 GCF_032883055.1 Mycobacterium sp. 29Ha | reverse complement strand
GCGGTCCGATGATGGACCACCCCGGACTTACACAGATGGAATGACACGCCCCCGACACGCGGTGATGCACACCAACGACAACCACGAAAGGCAGGCCCGAAATGGCGGCCGTAACCAGCATGTTCATGACGACCCGCGAAGTCGCCGAACTGACAGGACTATCCGAATCGACACTCCGGTGGTGGCGGATGCAGGGCGGCAAGCAGGGTCCGCCGTCGATCAAGCTCGGGCAGAAGTCGGTCAAATACCGCCGCACGAGCGTCATGGCGTGGATTGCGGCACAGGAAGAAGCGACCAAGGTCGGCAGCGTCGAATAGCCATGTCGTGCAACCGATTATGCGTATCCAGACAAACCCGCTACCTGGAGGCATCGGATGACTGATCTGCTGACGTTCGCACAGGCCGCGGCCCGTCTCGGCGTTCATCCTGACGACGTGCGCCGCTGGGCACGTACCGAGCAGTGCCCGGTCGTCCGCATCGGCCGGAAGGTTCGGGTGCCCGCGGCGTGGGCGGATGACCCGGCCGCGTGGCTCGCCGAGCTGGATGCTGAGACCACCGGCACCTCGGACAGCGGGAACCATGACCGCCGCGGCCTATGACAGCGCGGCGTGGCGTCGGCGCGTAATCGTGGCCGACCTGTCCCCGGTTCGGAAACTCGTACTGCTCGCGTTGGAGACGTTCGCCGATTACCGCGACGGCACCAACGCCCATCCGGGCGAGCGGGTGCTCGCGGATATGTGCAACCTCACCACGCGTGCGGTGCGCGACGCGCTCGCCTGCGGCCGCGATCTGGGACTGATCGAGCGAACCGACGTAGCAAATCCGAAGCGCGGCAAATCGGACGTCTACCGGATGGTCACCACCGGAACCACCGTTCCGGTGGAACCGCCCACCACCGGAACCGCCGTTCCTGTGAACAACCGCCATCACCGGAACGGCCACGACATCACCACCGGAACGGCCACGACATCACCACCGGAACCGCCGTTCCTCCCACCAACACAAGCACCAACACAAGCACCAAGGGGGGAGTCACCACAGCCGGGTACGTCACCAGCCGCCGCCGCACCCGACACGAACCGCCCCGCCCCGAACCCATCTGCAAACGGCAAACCCGCAACGCCCCAGCCCGATCCCTTCGACGACGACCGCACGGGGGACCGATCCGGCCCTTTCGCTGAGGCGGCAGCGGCTACCGCCGCGCCGCCGAATCCGACTGCGCTCGCCGAACTCGAACCGCCGACGCGGTGCCCAACACACGCGTCGTGGCAAGGCCGAGTACCTGACTGCGGCGCGTGCGGCGATCGCCGCAAGGCGCACGACCGCTGGGCCGCCGAGTACGAGCGCTGCCGCGCCGCCGACCGGGACACCATCCAGGCCGAGATCGACGCGTGCACCGATTGCGGGCCGCACGGCTTGACCGAACCGGACGACCCCGAAGAACCCTCCCGCCGGTGCGATCAACACCGGCAGATGTCCGACCTCGCCCCAGCACTCCCGACTCCGACCCGACAGGAGGCCCGCCGATGAACGACCCCCACGCCACGACCCGGTGCCACAGTCCCGTGTTCAGCGATCCCGTACCCGGCGACAACGCCCAGATCGACTACGGCCGAAGTGCGCCCCTCTACCGCGAAGGCGGCTATCACTACGCCGCCGTCGCAACCAGCGACGCGTACGGCGAGCACCTGGTCCTCGCGTATGGCGTAGCCATCAACGACCCCGCGGTGCGTTATGACCCGATCTGCCGCGACGTCGACCACGAGCAGCTCGGGCCGCTGCCGCCCGCAGTGGCCGCCAGGATCGCCGCAGCGACACGACCGCGGTGCGGGCAACCCAACCGCCACGGCCGCCCGTGCCGCGTACCGGTGGCCGCGCCCGGTGACGCCTGCGTGTGGCACGGCCGCCGACCCGACGCCGCGTCATGACCCGACGAACGGAGGCCGAGCAGGCGGCCCGCGCGGCACGGGTAGCCGCGATCCGCGGGTGTCGCCGCTGCGATCCGTGCGGGTGGCTCCTCGGCGCGGACGGCGCACCGGTGGAGCCGGCGGTCCGATGCGACCACGGAGCGGCGGCCGCGCAACCACCATCCGACGTCCGCGACATCACCGAGCCGATCTACAGGAGCGACCCGTGACCGTGCACCGCGCCCCGCCGTCACCGCTCAACGCCGCACTCGGCGCGCTGATCGCTGCCCGCCGCGGTGAACTCGGTGTTCACGTCGTCGAGTGCGCGCCCGGCCAATTCGACGTCGTGTTGCGCGTCGGAGGACCCTGGCCGCACTACGAGGGCGCGTTGCGAGCGGCGCGTTGGCTGGCCGAAGCCATCGACGGCATGTTGCCCGGCCCGCCCAACACGATCGGCGCTCGGAACCCGCGTCCGCTGCTGATCCGTCCGGTACCCGCACCGGCGCGGAGGCCGACGTGACCGCGCTGGCTGCCGCGGTGGCGTTCGTGCTCGGCTACGCCGCCACCCGCCCGGCCGACCCGTGCCCGGTGTGCGGCCGACCCGCCACAACCACCGGCCTGTGCGCGCTGTGCGCGTCGGTTGTCCCCCCCGGAAGGAGAACCCATGAACAACCACCCGAGTCGGCGCGGTGAGGATGACCCGACGGAGGCCGCAGCGTTGGCCCGCGTCAACAGCCTCCGGGCCGCGCGCGGCCTTGAGCCGATCGTCGAACGCGACCCGCTGCTCGTTTGTCGCGACCTCCTCGACGACCGCGACGCCGCGATGATCGCCGTCGCGGTCCTACGCCGGGCGGGTTGCGGCGCAGCGGTCCCCGATGCCGTCGACTACGCCCTCGCGGCCACCCCGCCCGTCGCGGCGGCGAATATGCCCTACGCGGTCGCCTCGGCCCTCTTCCGGCGCGTGCCCGAACAGCACCGCGGCGCGGTGTGGGACGCGGTAGACGCCGTGCTGCACCGGTTCGACAGCACCGACGGGAACCGCGCGCTCGCCGAGCTGTGCCTGCACCACATCGCCGACGCCGTGCGGGCCGGGATCACCGCCACCATCGCCGCGGAGTTGGCCGGTGCGGTCGACCACGATGGCCGCCCGGTCCCCGATGAACAGATCACCGACGCCGCCGCCGGTGCCGCCGAGATCGCCGTCGACGGCATTCTCGACCGCCTACGCGCCGACCTGCTCGCCCTTGCGGTCCTGCCGTGATTCGGGTGCCGCCCGGCGCGGTGATCCTCGACCCGGCCGAGGTCGACTTCGTTGGCCGCGCCCTCGAACACCTCGGCCAGCTGATGGCCGAACGGCGCGACGCCGAGGGCAATCCCACACCATCGCAGCCCTCGGCCCGGTTGTCGGCGCTGATTGCGAGGCTGCGTCGCGCTGTCGTTTCGACCGATGCACTGGCGGTTGACGATTCGGGCGCTGACCACGAGCAACAGGCGGAACCGCCAGCGCGAAACGCCAGCGGCCGTGCGTCGCAACGCGATTCCATGAACGCTGGCCCGCATGACATCGGCACCGCAGAGGCCGCCCGGCGGCTCGGCATCACGCCGAACGGTGTTCGAGATGCGATCCGGCACGGCCGGTTACCGGGCCGCCGGAGCCGCGGTCGGTGGGTTGTCGATTCGGCGGCTGTTGCTGACCACGCCGCGCGGAAGGCGGGACGCCGGGGCGGGTGATCGCTGATGCCCGTCAACGTGACGTCGATCCCGAACGTGCCGCTGCTGCACACCGGGGAGCATCACGCGTCAACGGGACCGTGGACGGTGACGCCGGATGACCTGCGGTCGATCGTTGGCGCGTACACGGCCAGGATCGCGTCGGCCGTGCTCCACCTCGGCCACCAAGGGCCGATGCGCGACGCGGGTCCGGCCCTCGGGACGGTGACCGCGCTGCGGATCACCAACGGCGGCACCACCCTCGTCGGCACGCTGACGGGTGTCCCGCGGGCCATCGCGGGCGTCCTCGCGAGGGCTTATCCACAGCGGTCGGTGGAGTGCCTGCTCGATCATGTCGACCGCAGCGGCCGCCGGTGGCCGTGCGTCCTCGTCGGCGTCGCCCTGCTCGGTGCCACACACCCGGCGGTGAAGGAACTCGAATCGTTGGACGACGTGTGCCGCCTGTACGGGGTCGACGTCGCCGCGTCCGGCCGCCGGATCGTCGCCGCGTTCGCGCACCCGTCCGACACCGACACCGCCGCCGCCCGCGCCCGCGCGATCGCGGTAGCCCGCGCCCGACGTACCCGCTCCACCCGAACGATCACCGTCTAACCGGAAGGGGACAACCACCATGTCGACCGTCATCGCCCAGCCCTGGGTTTACAGCCCCGGCGAGGCAATCACCGCGGAGGCCACCGCACCCGTCACCGAGCGCCGTGTCGTCCGCGTGTCGGGGAACCGCACTGCGGGCGGCAATCTCGCCGTCGCACCGGGTGCCGCCGGTGGCATCGCCCTCGGGGTCGCGGCCAACGACGCCGCCGCCGGTCAGTTTGTCCGCGTGGCCCGCGGCGGTGTGGTCCGCGTGATCGCCGAAGCTCCCATCGCCGCCGGTGCGGCCGTGCAGGTCGGGGCGGCCGCCGGTGTGGTCACCGCCACCGGCGGAACCATCGTCGGCCACGCGGTCACCGGAGCCGCCGCCGGTGCCGTCGCCGAGATCGCCTGGCCCGCCTGATGACGACGTTTCCCGTTCACCCTGCCGACCACCGTCGGCGCACCGGAAGGAACTAGCACCATGCCAAGCGCACTCGTCCCGGCCCTGACCGGACGTCAACTGACCGTCGACGCCGCCCTACGGCAGCCGTCGCTCATCCAGGCGCAGATCGCTCGCCTCGCCGACGAGGTGCTGCTGTTACCGAAGTTCCTGCGGCAGCTGGGCACACCGGTCACCGGCGGCGGAATCCTGTTCCACAGCGTGCAGGCCAGCGACTTCTACTCGTCCGACGTCGAGATGCGCACCCCCGGCGCGGAGTACCGCGTCGTGGAGGGTGTCGACCCGACCCCACAGCTCGCCGTCGTCGAGGATTGGGGCGGCAAGTTCTTCATCGGCGACGAACAGATCACCCGCAACACGGTCAACTACTTGGATCAGCAGACCACCCAGCTCGCTAATACCATTGCGCGCAAACTTGATTCGCGCCTGATGGACAAGGTAACGGCGGCCGGGATCGGCAGCCTCGCCCCGGCGACGGGTTGGGACGGCCTCACCTTCGTCGGGCCGCTCACCGACCTCACCCCGTCGGCGGATCGGCCCACCGCGCACTTCGCCGAGGTGCAGGAGATGGCCGACCTCGAGGAGTTGGGTGTGCGGCACGACCTGCTGATCGTGCACCCCGAACAGGCCCGGCAGTTGCGCACCGCGTACGCCGAGGACCTCGACGACATGCTCACATCGGCCGGGTTCACCAACGGCATGTTCGCCAACCCCCGCGTCCCCATCGGCACTGCCTACGCCGTGCAACAGGGCATGGTCGGCACCATCGGCTGGGAATCCGCCGGACTCGTCACCGACGTCATCGACGACCGCCACAAGCGCGGCAAGTGGGTCCAGGCCTACGCCGTCCCGGCCATCGCGATCGACCGGCCGTACGCCGCGAAGCGCATCACCGGACTCAGCGACTAGTCACCGGAAGGGATTGCAGGACAATGGCACTCACACTAAACGATGAGCAGGAAGCCGACCTGCTGAAGCTGCTCGGCCTGCCCGAAGCCGCGCCCGGCGAGTCCGACGTCGAGTTGGTCATCGACACCATCGTCGACCTCGCCGCCCAGGTAGAGACCCTCGACCCGGCCAAGCCGTCGACCGTCGCCGCAGCGGCCAAGCGCAACGGCATGGAGGTCATCGACACCGCCACCGCCGACGCGCTACGCCGCGACGCCGCCGAAGGCCGCCGCGTCGCCGCCGCTGCTGCACGCGCCAAGGTCGAGGCCGCCGTGGAGGATGCGATCAACACCGGCCGCATCACCCCCGCGCGCAAGAAGCATTGGCTGACGTTGTGCACCAACGACGAGGCGATGATCCAACACCTCGCGTCCATCGCACCCGGCACCGCCGTCCCGCTCGCCGAGGTTGGGCACAGCGCCGACAACACCGCCGACCTCGACAAGCCCGCGGCATGGTTCTACTGACCCACTAGCCCCCCTGGGATCACGCGCGGAATAGCGGGCCGCGCGCCCAGGGGTCGCCGGGTCCGGTTGTCAGATCCCGGACACGGCACGCGGCACCCCCGGTCGGTCTCCTTCGTAAGTGCGGGCCGGGGGTGTTCGCACCATCTCACCTCGCCGCGGGTCACGGCGACCCCCACCCCCCTCCCTCCCCCCCCGGGGGGAGGGAGGGGTGGCAGGGGAGGGAGGGCACCCCCACCCCACCCCCGAGGGGAAGGACCGCCCGCACCAGCACACCGCGTCGAAGCGTCGTGTCGATTGCCTTCACGTCACCGCGCGCACCGGGCCGCCGACCGCCGGGCCGGTCGCGGTCAGTCCTCACCGCCGCAGCGTGCAGCACACCGCGCGACCATCACCACGCCGAACGGATCGGCCACCGGTGCCCGGTTCTCGCCGCCCTGGCGTGCCGTGCGCGGGTGAGCGTCGACATGGCGTGCCCTCGTCGGGTCCGACGTCGTGCGGCCCGTCCGCGGCCGTCTGGGCGGCCGTCGCCCGGTGCCCGCCGGTGCAGTGACCCCCACCCCCAGAATGTCGGGCACGGGGGTCACCTGACTTCCGCTGCGGTAGTCAGGAATTTTTTTGCGCGCGGCGCGAGAGATTCGGACCGAGGTCGTCGATCGACGGGTGTCCGCGGGGTCCTCCGCACCGCCTTCCGGTTGCATCGCAACTGATCCGGGCGTTGCACCGGCTGTCCCGGAGGCATTGGTACGGGACTATCCGCGCCGCAACTCGTCGGGGTGCGGACCCTGAAGGCCGCGCCACAACATGTGGTCGTGGTTACTGAAGTCGGCGACGGTAAGCGTATTGACGGTGGTCGCTGCGTAATCGGCCGACGGGCCGCCATCACCGTCGTCGGCTTGGAAGCTCTCGGCGTAGCGACCTGTGGCGTATGACCTGCTGCCGCCGTTCAGGGTCCCCGCGCCGACGCCGTTGAACGCAAGCCATAGGTATTGGTTGCCTGCTGCGGTTGACCCGTAGTCGTAGTAGCGGACGAATGTCGCCAGGCGCGCGTAGATCTGGAAGGTCTCGTCGGGGGATTCTGGCGCGTCCGCAAAGGTGTCTCGGCCAAGGCGGACCGAGATTGCGCCTAGCGTCGCTGGGCCGGTGTCGTAGTACATCTTCGGGTTGGTGATCGTGATCGTGTACACCGCGATCACACCGCCGGGCGCTTGCACGGTGACCCAAGCACCGGGCAGCCGGTAAAAACGCTCCTCGATCGGCGCGCCGTCACGTTCGTAGGCGCGGCTGATGAGATGTGGCTGTCCGAGAGTGGATTCCACAGTTTGAAGCGGTCGACCGATCGCGAGCGCATCAAGGATCGTCGATTGGGCACGTCGCTTATGGAACCGCGTACGCCGCCACAATCTGCTGGGAACCTTCGTGACCACGCCGACGATGACCGCCAAAGCGAGCAGGATCGCAAGCAAGGAGTCGGCGCTGCTCAGAAAAGCGGGCACCCAGTCCGGCAACCCTTCCCAAAATTTTTCCATCGCCGTTAGGACCCGCCTGCCTCCGGGGCTTCGATGAGGTCGCATTCGTCGACCCACCGCGCGAGCAGGCTGAGCACCGATAGGCGTTCGACGGCCTCCTGTTGGGTCATCTCGCCCGGTCCGTGGGCGGCAGGGTTGCGGATCGTCATCTGCGCGCCCGGCGCGAACCGGCGTAGCCCGTCGTTCATCGACACCACGGTTCGGTCGGTCTGGTCACCCGGCCACCGAAGGCGCGGCCTGCCTGGCTCAGGGTCGTCCTTCGAGAACGCCTGATTCCACCGCGCCGTGTCGTCGAGTTCCGGCCCGCCCGTCCGCGACTTCACCAACTGCACGACGCCATCCGCCGCCGCCTGCACCGCCTGCCGGTAGTGCTCGTCGCGCCACAACCGGGCCGCCTGACCCCACACCGCCGGGTGCATCTCCGCGACGTCGACCGTCGGCGGCAACTCGGCCTCGGCGCGGTCGGCGAGTTCTTCCAGGGAACCGATCATCTGATTGCAGGCGTCGATGATGTTCGCGGGTTCGAGCATCGGCTTCGGTTGCGCCACGGTTTGCCACGCCGCAATCGGGTCCACAACTTGCGGCTGCCCACCAGGCCTAGCAACGCCTATCACGCAGCCGGTGATGTGTGGTGCCCGGCGGGCTCGCCCGGCAGCCACGGACACCCGCGCGCGGCGTGCTTCGATCTCGGCCGGGTCAGTGCCGTCTAGTGGCGAGACGGCAGGCACCATGCCCAGGCCCGGCCCGCGGTAGGTCGGTGTGTGCAGTTCGAGGAAGGACACGAACCCGTCGCGGAACTCCACGACGTGCCCGGCAAGCTCGCGGAGGTAGGTGGGGTTGCGATCGGCGTCCGCCATGACCACCGACGCTACTTCCGGTCGGGCCGGGTGCCGTGCCGCGACATGCGGTCATCCGTTCGCCCGAAGCGAACCTCAGCGATCATTGCGCAGCGCGATCACCTCGGCCTCGAGCTTCTTGAGCGCACGGAACATGGCGGCGGCGGTTTCGTTGTGTGAGCTGCTGTAGTTCTGTGTCTCGTCCCAGAACGCGGCTGCGATCGGGAGGTCGTTGGGGCGGTCTTCGTTGAGGTGCTGACGTGGCATTGCTAGATGGTCTCGCACGGCACTGACATCGTGGCCGGATCGCCCGCAGATCGCCCGCAACAGTGCGGCGACGCACCGCGGCGCACCAACGTCGCCAATCGGCTGACCTGCCGGTTTGTTGACACGCCGTCACCCGCCAACACCACAAACGTCGAGAAGGTCGGACTGTAAATCCGTCGGCTAACGCCTACGCAGGTTCGAATCCTGCACCTGCCACCAGCATTGCCCTAGGTCAGGAGTGGTTTTCACGCCCGACAGCGCAGCGCGCGCGCTGGGCCTGCGATCCCGGTCAGCGAAGGCGGCCCGGATTCGTCCGCTGTCGACACCTGTGAGCAACCCGCCGCACACCGCCCGGTGGGAGCAGGAATTCGCCTTTTGTGTGTCGATCGCAGCGCCGGAATAGCTCCGGTAATCACGTTCATCGGAGCCGACGAGGCGAAAGCGACGACGATTACGAGTCAACGACATCGCGAGGGTCGACGGTGGGTGGAAGTTCACGCACCGGTTGTTTTCACGGCGTTCTATCAATCTGACTAGCGGAACGGTGATTTGGCGACCTGCTCACCCCGCGATCAAATCTGTCGCGATCCGATTGAGCTGTGTGAGCCGCGAAACTGAAACTTAAAGGTCTTCTCGCACTTTGCCTGCACAACTTCGGTCTAGGCGTGCGACTGAGCTATGCGACGTTGGCGTGGCGTGCGTCGAATCCAAAGAGCAGTGGCTCCAGGGCGGCGAACAGTTGCTTGCGGTCGCTGATGTGGAAGTGGTTGCCTTTGAGCATCTGCACTGAGAATTCGGCCACGGTACGTGAACTCCATTGGCGCAGCTCACGCTCGCTGACCAGGAAGTCGTCGCTGCCACCGAAGGCGTGGATCGGGCACGTCAGGGGCACCGACGTGGCGTCGTCATCCGTTGCGCCGAGACGCAGGTCGATTCGAGCTAACGCGACCGCTTTCTTCCGCAAACACGGCCACCGGTCCAGCTCGACCGGTAGACCGCCGATGTCGGACAGGACCTTGCTCAGCTGTTGATCGTCGACGTCGTGCACCATGTGTATCGCTGTCGGCAGGTGCGGTGGGGGGAAGGAAGACACGATTAAGGCGCTCGGCAAGGGTAGGCCCGCCGCCGCGCGCAGGCTCGCCAGTCGGTACGCCACGAGTGCGCCGAAGCTGTGGCCGAAGAATACGTGCGGTTCGTCGAGCAGCGGACCGAGCTGATCGTGGATCGCCTCAACGAGCTCGCTGAGCGTGGCGAAGCGTTCGCGATCGGGCACGTCGACGGCAACAACGTCGACATCCGCGCTGAGGCCCCTCTTCCAGAGGTTGAACGAGCTGGCCCCGCCCCCGGCGTGGTGGAAGCAGATCAAGCGGACGCGTCGAGTCGCCTTCCGCGAGCTCGTCGCAGCCGACAAACGGGAGATCGGACGGGCGGGCTCTTCCGTCAGCGTCTTGACCAACATGTCGGGTCCTCTCGTGGTGATGAGAGCGACTTTGACGTCGGCACCTTGGCGAATCCTTAAAGGATCTGCGCGCACTGCGAGCAACCCGACCAGAATTCGACTGGCCGGCGCCGGACCTGCGTCCGATCGCTGCAAAATCTCGAGGGCACCCGTGTAACGCCTGCTGCATTCGGCGCCACTCCGCACGGTAACCATCAGCGGGGCCCTGATCGGCGCCGCACGGAGTAAAGGAGACGTTATGGCGGGGATCCATCTCGAGGGCAGGATCGACGAATCCTCGACGGAGTCGACGGTGGCACGAGTAGGCGCTGTGCTCGCGCGGTATGGCCTGGTTGTCGTGATCGGCTGGATTGGCCTTCTGAAGTTCACGGCCTATGAAGCCCAGGGCATCGAGCCGCTGGTGGCGAACAGCCCGTTCATGTCGTGGGTGTACGGAGTGTTCTCGGTGGGCGCCTTCGCGGCCCTGCTTGGCGTTGTCGAGGTGGGCACCGCGGTGCTGCTCGCGGTCAAGCCGTGGTGGCCGCGCCTGTCGGCGCTCGGCAGTGTTGCGGCGATTGGACTGTTCGTCGCCACGATCAGCTTTCTGTTCACGACGCCCGGTGTCGGCGAGGCATCGGCCGGCGGCTTCCCGTTTTTGTCGATGACAGGTCAGTTTCTGATCAAAGATGTTGCGCTGCTCGGGCTTTCGGTATGGAGTCTGGGCGACGCGCTGCGCGCGGCCAGGTTGGCGCAGCATGGCTGAGCTCAACTGGGATTTCTCTGGATTGCGGGCCCTGTTCATCAACTGCACGTTGAAGAAGTCCCCGGAGCTCAGTAACACCGGCGGCTTGATCGACATCTCGACGCGGATCATGGCAGCCCACGGTGTCGAGGTCGACGTCGTGCGCGCGATCGACCACGACATCGCCACCGGGGTGTGGCCGGACATGCGTGAACACGGCTGGGACAGCGATGATTGGCCCGAGATCTTCGACAAGGTACTTGCCTCAGACATTCTGGTGCTGGCGGGCCCGATCTGGCTGGGTGACAACAGCTCTGTGATGAAGAAAGTGCATGAACGCCTTTATGGTGGCTCTCACCTGCTCAACGATGCCGGCCAATACCTGTACTACGGACGCGTCGGAGGCTGCCTTATCACCGGCAACGAGGACGGGGTCAAGCACTGTGCCCAAAACGCGCTCTACACCCTGCAACACATCGGCTACACCATTCCGCCGCAGGCCGATGCAGGCTGGATTGGCGAAGCGGGGCCGGGGCCGTCGTACCTGGATCCCGGTTCGGGCGGACCGGATAACGACTTCACGAACCGCAATACGACGTTCATGACGTGGAATCTGATGCATTTGGCCCGCATGCTGCGCGACGGTGGCGGAGTACCGGCGTACGGAAACCTTCGAACCGGTTGGGATGCGGGGTGCCGGTATGACTTCGAGAACCCTGAGTACCGCTGAGGGGATACGATGCTGCTGGTCATGACCAGGACGGCTGGTGACGAAGAAGAACTCATCGCGGCCCTGCGCAACCGCGAGGAGTCCGCGTTCGTGTCTCTGGTGGATCGTCATACGCCTGCGATGCTGCGTGTGGCGCGAGGCTATGTGTCGAGCCGCGAGCTCGCCGAGGAGGTTGTCCAGGAGACCTGGATCGCCCTGCTCAAAGGAATCGACTCGTTTGAGGGCCGATCATCTTTGCGCACATGGCTTTTCACCGTCATGATAAATATCGCGAAGCGCAAAGGCGTGCGCGAGCGTCGTGACGTTGATGTCGCGGTGATGGCCTTCACCGGCAGCACTGTCGATCCGGCGCGCTTCCGGGACGCCGACGACCGCTATCCAGGGCACTGGAGACCGGAGCAACAGCCGTCGCCGTTTCCGGAGACGCCCGAAGGCTCGGTTCTCGGTGATGAACTCATCAGCCTTGCGCAACGAGAGCTCGACAAGCTGCCCGAGCGGCAACGACTCGTTGTCACAATGCGCGACGTGCTGGGACTCGATTCCGCCGAAGTGTGCGAGCATCTCGGCATCACAGTCGCCAATCAACGGGTGCTCCTGCATCGGGGCCGAGCCGCGGTCCGGCAGGCCCTCGAGGACTATCTGAGGGAAAGCTAATGAGCACAGATTCGATGGACTGCAACGAACTCGTGGAGTTGATCACCGCCTACCTCGACCGCTCTCTGGATCTCGAGGACCGTGCGCGGTTCGACACCCACCTGTTGGAATGCGAAGGCTGTGAGAACTACCTTCAACAGTTCCGCAGGACCGTGGGCACCATCGGCAAGATCCCCGTCGGCGAGCTCGATCCAACCTTCCGAGATCGCCTCCTCGACGCGTTCAAAGAATGGCATTAGACCGTCTGTAACGGTGGCGCAGTGCTCACACCCCCTGGTCGCAATGCGTCGTCACCGGCGTGCTTCGCGGCCAAACCGAAGAGCGCTACGACTCCGGGTACCCCGAGACCTCTACCGTCCGGGAGGCTCGCTGCGGCCAACGCACCCGGCTGGCTGTGCACTACATGTGCAGCCTGAACGACTTCGCCGCATGACCCAGCCACGCCGAAATCCCGCTACGAGCAGTAACCGTTCAGGCATTTGTGGTGTGAAGGCGGCACATCCTGCACGACGGCCTCCTCGCACCAGCCGCAGAGCGGCTGGCCTGACTCTTCACACGCACATGCCACGACGGCCCCTGACTATTCGACCCTGCTCGATTCGACCGCAGCATATCGCCTCCGAGAGACCAAACAATGCGCGCCCAATTGTCTAGTCGCACAACGAGGTTCGTTCTCTGCGACCGAACAACGCGGGCTCAACTGTCCAGTCGCACGGCAGGTAACCGCCGCAGCGAGAGTGGCCGTGAACATGGCTCTGATCGGCGGTGATGGGCCGACGGGGCAGTTCGTCGGCGACACCGACGAGATATACCCATGGTGACGCCGGGCTGGGTTCAAAATCGATCTGAACGAAGGGGAACGCTGTGGACGATCCGATAGCAGAAGTCGTTGCAGCCAGTGCTGCGCTCGCGGCGCACGGCCTCACCGACATGGTGTGGGGGCACGCTTCGGTGCGGGATCCTGACGGCAGCGGCGTGTGGATGAAGGCCAGTGGGTGGGGGTTCGACGAAGTGACGACCGACCGCGTGGCTCTGGTGACGCCCGATGGTGATGTCGCCGCCGGAAACGGGCCGCGCCACATCGAGTATCCGATCCACACGGAGATCATGGCCGCCCGACCGGAGGTGCACTGTGTCGTGCACACCCACGCCCCGACGCTGGCCGCCTTCGCGTCCCTCGATGTACCGCTGCGCCCGATATCCCACGACGGCGTTCTGTTCGAGGCCGGGTTACCGCGCTTCACCGTCACCGGTGCGTTGATTGCCAGTCGAGAACTCGGGAGCGCACTGGCCGCCGAACTCGGTGGTGCGCCGGCCATCTTGATGCCGTTCCACGGTGCTGCCGTCGCAGGCCCGAACGTCGCCAGCGCCGTGATGCACGCCGTCCTGCTCGAACGTGCCTGTCGTACCCAGCTGATGGCGATGTCCGCCGGAGGTCCGGCTATCTGGTCCGACCCTGCCGAGTCGGCGTTCAAACGCGAACAAGCGTGGAATCAGAAGCAACTCGACGCGGGATATCAGTACCTGCTGCGCAAGAGTCGAAACAGCACGTCCGACCAGCCTTGACTAATGGGAGTCGATCGGCGTGGCGTTGACGAGTTTGAGTTCGTGGTCGCGGG
>NZ_JAMQTI010000048.1:0-16153 GCF_032883055.1 Mycobacterium sp. 29Ha | reverse complement strand
TCAGCCAACCCCGGCCCTCGCACCCGAGTAGGAACAAAACCTGGGGTAGTCCACACTCTGCTGGACGCAACCGATTCCTGTCGGCAACCCACGTTCACATGCAGTGAGGCCCCAGCCTCGTCACACCGTCTAGCCACCGTCGGCATCGTGGGCGCCTGGATCGCCGGAACCGCGCTGGCCGACCCGCGTTGTGCGTCGTTATCGTTATGGGGGGCGGGCTGGCCATGCTGGTCACCGCCCTTGTCGGCAACTCGTCCATGGCTAGCGCCGGCATCCGATGGGACAGCGCGAGCCTCGGGCGTTACGAGTGGGCGGACGACTCGAACCGCACATGCGCGTCTAGCCCGCTTCGGGTCCTGGTGTGAGGGCGTGGCGTCAGATCAGCGGTGGCGCCACTGGCTTGGGCGAGCCGGGCGACGATGGCCAGGCCCAGTCCGCTGCCGGCGGTGTCTGTAGATCCCCGCCAGAAGCGGTCGAAGGCTCGAGCGCAGTCCTGTGCAGACATGCCGGGACCCTCATCCCGTACGTGCAGATCCACGGCATCGCTACCGACAGCCGCTGCGACGGTCAGCTCGATGGTGGTGTCGGGCGGGGCGACCGCCAGGGCGTTGTCGATGAGATTGTCGATGATCTGCTCGGTGGCTCCGGGCACAGCCAACACGAGGGCCGTTCCTGGAGCCGTCACGACGATGTGTACCCCCGATTCCTCGGCCAGCGCCTGCCATTGTTCGACGCGCGCGCGGGCAAGGGCGGCGAGGTCGATCTCCTGCCGCGGGATCGCCGCGTCGTCGGCGCGACTGAGTACCAGCAGGTGATCGACGATCTGCTGGAGGCGCAATGCCTCGTTCTGGGCTGCCGCGACGGTCTCACGCGTGGCTTCGGGGTCGGCCTCGACGAGGTCGGCGGCGTTGTCTAATCGCACGCGCAGCGCAGTCAACGGTGTGCGCAGCTGGTGAGAGGCGTCGCCGGCGAATGCGCGCTGCTGGCGAAGCTGATCTTCGATCCGATCGGCCATTTGGTTTACCGACCTTGCCAGGCTGCGGATTTCGGGGGCCCCGCCTCGTTGTGAGGTTCGCGCGTCGAGCCGTCCGTCGGCAAGCAGTTCGGTCGTGCGGCGCAGTTGCTGCAGCCGGCGCGTGACCGTGCCGGCGAGGACGAACGCCACCACACCCGCCAGCAGCACCGTGATGCCGGCGATCAGCCACAGCATGCGTATCTGCCCGCGCACCTTGTCGGCGATGACCTGCGTCGGATAGGTCAGACGCACCGCCCCCAGCACCCGGTCACCGCTGACGACTGGCACCGCGACATAGAGCAGGTCGGTGCCCAGGCTGACCGAATGACGTTGTCCGGTGGCGATGTCGCCCGACAGCGCCGTCTCGATCTCCGGGCGCGACCGGTAGGAGCCGCCGGCGGCGGACTGATCGTCGTCTGAGGTCACGACGGCGTCGCCGGCGGCGTTGACGACGACCACCCGCGCTCCGCTGGCTTGCCGGTATCGGTGTACATCGGCTACGACGCGCGGATCCGGTGTCGCGGCCGCTTCGAGCGTTTCCTCGCTGCGACCCGCGAGCAGAAACGCATCGCGTTCCAGCGCCGTCACGATGCGCTCGTGCTCGACCCGCTGCAGGTAGTTGCCCAGCGGGACGTCGTGGACCACCACGACCAGGCAGGTGACGGCCATGAATGCGGCCATCAGCCGCCACTTCACGACGAGATCCCGATGCGGAAGCCCACGCCGCGAACCGCCTCGATCCACCGCGGGTCGCCGAGCTTCTTGCGGATGGCGGCCACGTGCGCGTCGACGGTCTTGGAGGTGCCGTACCAACTGGCGCCCCACACCTGATGCAGGATCTCCGATCGCCGGTAAACCGCGCCGGGATCCTCACTGAGGTAATAAAGGAGGTCGAACTCCTTTGGTGTCAGGTGCACCTCCCGCCCGCCCAGATGCACACGCTGGGTGCGCCGGTCGATAGTCAGGGGGCCGATCGAGCGGGTGGTCGCCGGCTGGCCGGGGTGACCGTCCGGCCCGCCGGTACGGCGGATGACGGCCCGGATACGTGCCACTAGCTCGTGCATGCCGAACGGTTTGACCACATAGTCGTCGGCGCCCATCTCCAGCGCCACGACTCGGTCGATCTCGTCGCCGCGGGCACTGACCACGATGATCGGTACCTGTGAGCGGGCCCGAAGGGCGCGGCACACGTCGGTGCCGTCCATGTCGGGCAACCCCAGATCCAGCAACACGAATTGCGGACCGGACGCGGCCATGGTCGCCAGCGCTTCGGCCCCCGTGGCCACGCGGCGCGCGTCGAAGCCGGCTCTGCGAAGGCCGTCACACAGCCCGGCAGCCACCGATTCGTCGTCTTCGATCACGAGCACCTGCACGTCCGCATTATCGGCGTACCGCGGCCGGGTGTATGCGTTCCGAGCAGCGTCCGCGACGAGATCTCTCGCGATCTTGGATGATTCTTGGATCTTGCTGCGGCCATCCTTGACCAGCCGGAACCTACCGTGAGGTCATGAGATCGAAAGTGGCGGTGATCGCTTCATTGCTGTTCGTGCTGGCCATCGGCGGGGCGGCGATGGCGGTCAACACCAGGATTCTGAACACCGCGCCCCAACCAGACATCGGGCGTGCCAACGAAGTATTGGTTCCCGGCGGTGGGCAGCCCGCGACTGCGCCGGCGACGGCCACGCCAACGGTTGTGCCGACGGCACCGACGACAGCGCCGCCCGCCGCCGTGTTGCCGCGGAATGACGACGAGCACAATGCGGGCGAGCGCTCCACACCGCACGAGGCTGGACATGAACGCGACGACTGACTTGGCCGCTGCGCGACCTGCGCCGGCCCGATGGTCCAAGCTTGTCGCCTCCGCGCTATCGGCCGGCGCGCTGCTGGGCATTGTCCATCTACTAAGCGCGACAGCGCAGCGGCCGGTCGCACCCACAGCCGACGACGGCCGGAGCAGCGGGACTCAAGCCGCGACCATCATGCCCACCGCGCCGGCACCTGCCGCGGCGGTGCCGGCGCCGGTTCCTGCCCCCGCGCCCGCCAGCGCTGCACCCGCTGCACCCTTGGCGCCCCACGCGATATCGAAAGCCTCCGGAGGTTGAGAATTAGCCCACAGACCACCTGGCCGCGTGTTGGCGGCCGAAGTTCGACCCGCATCCATGTGGACTCGGTGCTCGCCGAACGGCGCCCGGCGATGGGCGGCACCGCGTCGATCACCCTGGTCGGTGGACCGCCGCAGCTTCTTGATGAGTGCTTCGCGCTACTGGGTGAGCTCGAGCGGGCGTGGAGCCGATTCCGTGAAGACAGCGACGTGTCGCGGCTGAACTGGTCGCAAGGCCGCCCCGTACGGGTGCGTGCGTGCACAGCACGGCTGGTGACCGAACTGATCAATGCGTGGGCCGTGACGAACGGCGACTTCGACCCGACCGCGCTTCCACAGCTGTTGGCCAGCGGGTATGCCACCAGCCTCGTCGATCCGTCGCGGCGCACCGTTCTGCCCAAGACCGGGGCGTGGCCGGGCGACGTAACCGGCATCGACATAGTGAATCGCGACATCCGCCTTCCGCTAGGGACCACGCTGGACCCCGGCGGCCTGGGTAAAGGGCTGGCGGCCGACATGATCGTCGAGTTCGCGATGGACCGCGGCGCCGACGGCGTGCTCGCCGAGATCGGTGGTGACGTCGCGGTGGCCGGAGTGGCACCCCACGCCGCGGCGTGGACAATCGGCATCCAGGACCCGTACACCCGTGGCGAGCTGGTGAGCGTGGTCCGGCTTGCCCGCGGGGCAGTGGCAACGTCGAGTCGGCTCGTGCGGGTCTGGGACGGTGCCGACGGTCTGGTCCATCACCTGATTGACCCGGCCACCGGCGCTAGCGCGCTCACCCCGACCCTGACCTCTACGGTCATTGCTGGCAGCGGTGCACGCGCCGAGGCTCTGGCGAAGCTGGCGTTTGTGCGTGAGGCGAATCCACTGCTGGAGTGGCTGCCTCGGATCGGTGCTGCCGCGATGATCATCGCCGCCGATCAGCCGCGCAAACGCACGGCGAACTGGGGTGACTTCGCGTGACCGATCCCCATCTGTGGTGGTATATCGCCCGCGCCAGTGGCCTGCTGGCCTGGGTCGCGATGACCGGCTCGGTGTTGTGGGGCGTGCTGCTGGCCACGCGGGTGCTGCGGTCGATCGACAACCCGGCATGGCTGCAGGAGCTGCATCGCTGGCTGGGCGGCACGGCGCTAATCATGACGAGCCTGCACATGGTCTCGCTGATGCTGAACAGCTGGGCACACTTCACCCTCGCCCAGGTGCTCGTTCCGCTGACAGCGGCCTACCGGCCTTGGCCCGTTGTCCTGGGCATCGTCGCCTTCTACCTACTGATTGCCGTCTACGGGTCCTCGCTGCTGCGATCGCGATTGCCCCGGCGATTTTGGAAGGCGCTGCATTACGTCACCTACGTGGCGGTGGTACTGGTGTCGTTCCACGCCGGCTGGTCCGGCACCGACGTAGGGGCCTGGGGCTATCGGCTGGTGGCCTTCACCTTGTTGGGATTGAGCGTCGTGGCGGTGCTCATGCGGGTGCTGACTTCCCCCGCCGCCCCGCCGCTGCCGGCCCCGCGACGGCCACACGCTTCGCCGCGGCGCACACTAACCATCACCGCGATCTACCCGCTCGCCGACGCCGTCCTCGGCATCGACCTCTCACCGCCCGATGGGGAAGAGTTGCTGCTGTGGGCGCCAGGAGCCCACATCTCGGTGCATCTGCCCAACGGGTTGCAACGGTGCTACTCGCTGTGTGGGGACCCGGCCGACCGGCGCCGATACCGAATCGCCGTGCAACGTGCACCGTTGTCGCGCGGCGGCAGCGCGTGGTTGCACACCAACGCTCATTTCGGCATGCGACTGGGGATCTCCGGTCCCGACAACACCTTCATGCTGGAACCCGCCGAGGAGTACCTGTTCGTTGCCGGCGGAATCGGTATCACCCCGGTCAAGGCGATGATCGAAGCGCTGCCGCCGCATCGGGGATGGCGGCTGCTCTACGTCGGCGCCAGCAGATCCCGCATGGCGTTCACCGACGAACTGCAGCAGCGATGGCCACAGCGGGTCAGCATCGACGCCCGCGACGAAACCGGCGCCCGACCGAACCTCGCGGCCTTCCTGGCCCACAGCGACGCCGCGGTGTACTGCTGCGGACCCGCCTCGATGACCGACGCCCTGGCGGCGCTCTTACCGCCCGCACGCCTGCACATCGAACGGTTCAAACCGGCGGCACACACTGCGCGCCACCTACGCCGCCCAATCGATGTCACCTGCCAACGCAGCGGCGCCCACGTGCACGTCGCCGAAGACCAATCGATGTTAGAAGCGCTCGAACATGCCAACGTATCCGTCTATTCATCGTGCCGCGAAGGAATCTGCGGCGCGTGCGAAGTGCGTGTGCTTGCGGGCCAGCCCGAACACCTGGACTCCGTTGCACGAAATGAGGACAAGGACACGGTAGGCATCATCTACCCATGCGTATCCCGCGCCCACAGCAGAAACCTGACGCTGGATCTATGAGCCAGCAGCGAAAGCGTGCTGGGCCCAGGCCAGCAACCCTCACCGCGAATCAGTTGACGTAGCAAGTGGTTTCGGCGACGTCGAAAGCGGCGGCCGATGGCAACTCCGAATTGGCACCGTCGGGACCCGGTGATGACTCCCTAAGCGCGATGACCCGCAAGTCGTCCTCGTTGACCTATACCGTTGGCAGCACCAGGGGAACGCCGTCGGGCCGCGGCAGCGGGATTGGGCAGAACTTGGCCACCCGATCTGTGTTGGATCGGCGAACAACTCAAGCATGCCGCCGTTGGCCAGCCACCGCCAGGATTGACTGTTGTGAAGCGAAGGAATTGCGATCGCTGACCGGGCCGATGATGGCCACGCTCACGCCGGCCGCAGAGTCCGCGCAAAAGGTCTTGCCACGGACTATGGGGGCATCAGGGACACTGATTCATCTGATCGCAATTTGCAGAGACCTTACCCGGTAACTCGCCGTATTCGAGTCGGCCGTATTGCCGTACTGCGGGCGCATCCTGATCAGATTGGGGCGACAGTGGAGTGTCCTGCCAGTTGGTCGAATCGTCTCAAGGAGACAAGTCACCGCGGCGTGGCGCGAACGTTTGCTGGGATGCGGAAGGGGGTTGCTCGTGCGCGATGGCCAATCAACTCGAACAGCGGGAAGCGGATTCGCCAGACATCCGCGGTCTGGCTGAGCGGCGCGAGGCAATGCTGTGGATCACGTGGCCTCGTTACCGGGATACGGCCGCATGTACAACATGCTTGGCGTGGGGTGGTTGCCCTGCAGCACCCGTTGAGCCACGGTGGGGTCGAGGTGCTGACCGTATGTGGACTCCGCGATCTCGATCAGTTCCGACAGGGAGTGCACCGTTAGTGCCTTCGCCGGGTCCCCTGGACGTTCGTGGGTGTGGAGCCATGCAGTATTGGCCTCGGGGATGTAATGCGCGAGTGCGCTATAGGTCGACCCAGTTCCCGGAATGGGCAACCGGACATGGCGAGTGGGATCGGCTCCTTCGGCCAAGGACGCCTTCAGCGTGGTCTGCCCTCCCGGTTTCTGAACAATGGTGGCGTGGATGTCGTCTGGCATCATGACGGCTGTATCGGGCATGAAGCGAAAGGGTTTATCGTTCCTTCCGCTGACGCGAACTAGGTATCCCCCGACTGTCTCGACGTCTTCCCACGCGATCAGGCCGGTCATGGCGGTGAAGAATCGATCTTCTAATTCCAGATCCGCCGGCGCCGAGGTATCTTGGAAGACTTCGCTGAACGCGCTGAATGCTTGGCGGTCTCCAATCCATCCGGTCTGGATTGCGGTTCGATCTTCTTGCTCCCCACGGGAGATCACGGTGATTCGAGGTGTGGGTTTACGCGCGACTACCAGGAAGCTCTTGGAAGCTCCTGCTGTTCCATGCATTTCGGCTGAAAGTGAACGTAACGCATCCTCGATTCCATCAATAGATCGACCACGCAGTTCGGCTACCCGGTTGACTGCGGATGCGGGAGTGTCCCCGGCGAAGCCGACGACGACGTCGTCGTCGACGATCACGACCTTCTGGCCAGGATTGCTTAACGTCTGCCGGTTGGAGGTGTCGTCGTTTTGGTCAGTTATCTTGGTATCGGAGAACAATGTCACTTTCCCGGCATCGGGATCGGTCACTTTTGCGATCACAAACGTCATAACTCGTCCTTCCACGCTGCACCCGCCGTCGTCAATAGTGCTCCATGTGTCAGGATCTCCTGAGTTGGCAGGGCACCCTGTCGGACGTAGCCGTGCCAGGCTGAGCCGCACTCCGTGCCAGCTGCCGCATCGTGTCTCCACATTCTGCGGACAGCCTGGCCTAGATTCGGGTGATGGCCGATCGTTTTCCGGATCAGGTTGCCGAGACAATCGGACAGTTTCAGGAGGTGTCGCGTTCTCCCACCGACGGCACAACCGAGCAAGTCGATGTGCCGGAGCGCACCGGTGTGTTGCGTTTCCAGAACAATGCGGTCGAACTCGAAGTGAGCCCTGGGTTCAACCCAGTTGTGTCCTGGACCCGACGGGGGCCAGGTTCGTGGGCCGGTGGGCCGCCCGAGGAGCGCATCACTGACGGTGCCGTTGTTCTCGGAGCTGTCGCCCGCCAACCCGGGGAGGTGTCATTGTGGGGAGTGCGCAGCGTAAGTCGGCAGCTGCTGGGGTTTCCTTCACCGCAACAAGAGGAACAGCGCAGTCGCGAGGTGCTGGCGGCGGACTGGTGCCTTGTCGGCGCGCTCCTCTCGAGCGATGAGACCGGATTCAACAAGGTGGAACTGGACGTGACTGGGCTGCATTCGTTCGCAGGTATGCCAAGCGTCCGTGTGGAGATGGCGGAGTGGGGCCGAGTCCCTATGTCGTTTGTGTATGACCCGCCAGATGCCGCAACCGGAACGACGTCGACACCGATACCGGGGGAGGTGCGGTTCGACCCTCGGGCGACATTGCCGGCGTTCGGGGGCCCGGACATCAGTGTCACCACAGACACACGATTGATGATGTCCTTCGAGGGGGCTGTGCCACTCACGGTGGTGGTGTCCGACGTCTCGATTCCGATCACGAGTCTGTTGACGATCTTGCATGGCGCCGACTGCCGGGTGCGTCGGTTGAATGTCTCAACGCCGACTGGAGATTCGGCAGATGTTTACGGGCACATTGTCGATCTGGCTGCACCCCGCGACGCAGCTGGGGATGTTCTGACTACCCTGGCCAGGGCTGGCGGCGCCGACTTTGTGGGCCGGTGGCTTAATCTGGCGAAGCGGACCTCCCCGGTGCCACAGATCTTGGCCGCCGCCTACGCCGGTGAGTTCGCCACGGTCGAGGCGGAGGCACTCTACCTGTGCACAGCTGCGGAGACCTTGCACCGTCGACTGAATCCGGATGAGCGGCGATGGCCCGCCGAGACTGTCGAAGAAGGGATATCAGGGCTGGCAAAAGCCACGATGCCGGAGGAGGTCCGACAAGCACTGACACAGGCACTGAGCCAGTACCTCTTCGAGCCGTCGTTCCCGATGCGGATCGAGGCACTAGCCACCCGCGTTGGCGCGGTGCTTCCCGGCTGTGTGGGCCGGGTGAATCGGTGGAAACACGCGGTGACTGAACAGCGAAACGCGCTCGCCCATGGACTACCCCCACAAGGAAGCGGAATCGACCTCACGAAGATGCACGCCATATCGAGATCGCTGCGCTGGGTCCTGACCGTTTACTTGTTGCTGGAAGCCGGTGCCGTCGCTGAGCAAGTTGCAGAGTCGACCCAGGCGAACGAACGATACGAGCGCGACTGGCGGAACTGGCGCCGAGTGTGGCCAAGAGTTTTCGCGGGTCCAGTTTGAACGCCAATATCAGCGAATACCGTTGTACAGCAACGGAATATAGAGATTTCCGATAACCCGCCATATTCGATTCCGCCGTGTTCTTGGGTCCCCGGGGCGCCGAGGATTAGTCGCCCTGGGGGGTGAAGGGCTTGAGGGACGATTTCGCAAAGCCCCTTTTGAGCGTCCAGCGTGTCCACGGCGATGTCGGACCTTCGCCGTACCCTGGGGTCAACGTTTGCTCTATGAGGGATGTCCACATGCCGAAACGATCTAACGAGTTTCAGCGTCTAGTGGCGATGCTGACCATGCTGAAGAGTGACGGCGCGACCGTGCACGAATCAGTCGAAGTGATGGAGATTGCTTCGCAAGAACGTCGGGAGGTCGACGTCGTGGCCTTCGGGAAGGTCTCTGGCCATCAGAGCGCGGTTTTTATTGAATGCCGCGACTGGAAGCGCCCACAGGACGTCCAGTGGGTAGAGCAAGCTCGTACGAAGTTCGATGACTTAGGCGCGAACGTGAAAATTCTCGTGTCGTCGAGCGGATTTACGAAGACGGCGCTGGCGAAAGCTGCTCGCTATGGAGTCAAGACGATCATGACCGGTGAAGTCACGCCCGAGTTCGTCGGAAAGGTCGTCAACAGTGCTGATAGCGCCCAATATTGGCATTGGGTCACCCTCGTGCAGAAGGCAATCGTCGTCATCGCTCGCGACGGTGTAACCCAGCAGCAAGAGCTGCCCGGAAACGTTCCGGTTTTGTACGCCGACGGTTCAGAAGCTTCGATGTTCGAAGACCTCGTAAACCATGTCACGCGACAGCACACGTGGGCTCACGACCGGTGGGAGGAGGTGGCGCGCAAAGGGGAGGAGCTGTACGGCGATGGCAAAGTGAAGTACGTCGCAACAGCCGATGGGCCGGAGCCGAGATCCAACGGCCAGAAGGTGTATGTCAAAGGGATCTCGCACGTGTCGGGCCAGGAAGAACTGTTCGAGATCGCCAATGTCATCGTTACTTTCGAGGCCAAATGGACCGTGGCAGATGTGCCTCTAGCCCACGGTGAGTACGACGGAACATATTTCTCCGCGGGCACAGCGCCCTTAGGTGACCACAACACAGTGCAGTTGGTCTACACAGAAACTCCCCAGGGCGAATTCGATGTAATCGGCCGCCTCGACGGCACCTTCGACACACTTGGAATCCAGATCCCGGCCGAAACCGCTGATCCCGCGACTGATACGCCCGAGTCGGCCACCCGAGGCGGGTAGTTGAGGGCCGCTCAGCCCGGCAGTGTCTATGCGGCCACCGCGGCCGATCCCGCGGTTGTCGGTGGCGATTGGCAGAATTTCCTGGGTGAGCTCTAGTACGCCGCGGTGCCGCATCGTCTACGACGACGAGTTTCGCTCTGACTTTGCGGAAGGGTTACGACGCGACCCCTCGACGGAAGCGATGCAGCGAGGGTTCGAGGAACTCGCCGACACGCTAGGCAAGTTGGTGGACCGCCCCGACGAAGTGGCACTCGTCGTGGCAGTCGGCTTGGCCTCGGCCGTGCAACGCAGACAGCGGGGAGTCGCCTACCACAGCGATAGAGGCACGGGTACCGTCGCGGCCCGGACGATGCGGCGTGCCGACGGCCGTATCGAGGTGATTATTGAGAGCGGCTTCCTCACGGAGGTCGACGCATACGGCCAGGGGCGTTTCACACCAGCGGGCCAGCCTCAACTGAGCCGCCGCGGGCTCGCTCAGATGAGGAAAACGATCATTCATGAGGCACAGCACGCCACTATGCACCAGCGCAACTCGGGCTACGACCAATTTGAGGTCGGCGGGCATGCCGGCGACTATCCCCGCTGGGATTACGCCGTCGCGGCCAAGATTCTCGACGAGTACCGGGCGGAGTGGAACGCCGCGCAGCACGACTCGAGGCGGCCGCCGTCGGTAAACGACGTCCTGGATGTGCTCGGTCATCTGGGTTCCGAACTCGCTGCCGCCGACGCGCGATACCAGGCGGAGCCGGACCCGGCAGCTGTCGCCACGGTGATGGAGGGCGTCTACAACGCGTGCGCCGCATACTGGACCTGGATGGCCTACTGGGTTGCGCAGTTTCGCGGCAATCAGATCCTCGTAGGCGCTGAGATCCAGAATCTCAACCTGTGGAAGCGCTATGTCGGGTCAACGTGGGAAGGGCTGATTCAGATCCTCGATGAGGTTCCGATTGAGGACCTTGGCGCTCCCGAAGCGAAGCTCCGTCAGGCCGTGGCGCGTGTCGCACACCATTGGGTACCGCAGTCGCTGCACCAGACCGGCTTTCGCCATGTGGTGACCACAGGGGGTGAGGCGTTCTACATCGACGACCACGATTTTCCGAGCGAACGAAGTTGAAAGCATGCGGCCACCGAGTTAGCGCAAAACTCGCGATCACCGAGATCGGTTCACTCTTGTTGCAGGCGATAATTGTTGTGGCATAGATGAATTCTTCGGTAACCACCGTATCCGACTCGGCCGATTCGTCGGTGCAGTCACGATGCGGTCGTGACCACTAGGTGACGTAGCGAGCCCATGGTTGGGCCGCCAGTTGGGCATGTCGCTGTGTGCAGTTGTGGCTGTAGCCCAACAGGGTTGCTACGACGGGAGGCGGTATCTCGGCGACGAGGTTCTGCAGCGCGGAGTTGCGTGCTCCGAGCAGGTTAATACCCCGGGTGCGCAGCGCCATCATCATGGTGTGCGGATCGAGGTGCTTGCCGGCGCGGTGGCCGGGGAATAGCCATGGGTTGGTGACCATGCCGCCGGCGGTTCGAAGGTTGGGCCGGTTTTGCAGGTGGTCTTTGAGCATGTCGGCGAAGGGTTCAGGTACCGGGACAGGTTCAGCCCCAAGCGATATGCGCGTCTCGTGTGGGGCGATCACGACCGCCGCTGTGGGCAGGGCGACGATTTTCACCAGGGGTTGGGCGTAGAGCAGCAGCATTGTGCCGGCGACACGGTACGGCAGTGACGCCGCGTCGCCGGTCAACAGCTCTTTAACCCATGCCAGTCGCTGGTCCTGGGTGAGCAAGCGGCTGCTCCGGGCCTGTGGGGCGTCGAGGTGCAGCGCAGTGTTGATATTGCTTTTGGTGATCCACACGACGAACGTGCGGATCTTGGTCCGGGTTGTCGGTCCGGTGGCTAACCATTCGTCGATATCTTGCTGTTGGCAGGCGGCTGCGGTGCGGTGATGGGTTTCATGCAGCCAGGTGAGGAACTTGATTGTCTCGTTCACTTCTTGTTTGGCCGAATGTGTTGGGCCATGGGAGGTTTGCCCAGGCTTTGAGTTTCGGCGTAGGCGGTGCAGGTGGTGCCAGGTGGCGAATTGTTCGACGGGTCCGCGAACGGCCGGCTCGCGAATCGCGTCTAGTTTGGAGTCCAGCCAGGACTGGAAACGCGCGAGGCGTTCATCCCGGTGCGGGAGCAGACCGTTGTGCTCGAGAAGGCTGCGCAGATGTGAGACTTGTCTGTTTTGGCCTGCCGCGTCGAGGCCGTCATGGCTGAGCGGGATGTCCCCTTTGGCCAGGCCGGTCAGCAGGGCCCGAACGAGGGGGGAGCGTTGCCACGAGAGGATGCTCTCGGGTCGGTCAACGCCGCAGAGGATGTCCACGATGGTGCCCATGGTCACCGGGTCGGCGGCGCCGGTAACCATCAGAGCAGTCAAGTCGTCGCGAAGCGCGCAGCGGGCGCATTGTCCGCGCCGGTAGATCTGACCTTCGATGTCGCAGGTTGTGCATTGGTAGTTATCGGGAATGCCGGCGCAGGCCAGGCAGACCGGCTGGGGGTCAGTGCGGTTGGCGCGCCCCGGCAGTACGCCGTCGTGTCCGCAGATCGGGCAGATGCCTCTGGTGCGCATCGCGGTGTAGAAACAGCTGTTGCAGAGCTGCTCGTCCGGCCAGGAAGGGGTCCGGTTTTGGGTGCACATCCGGCCGCATCGGGCGCAGCGTGGTGTTCCTTCGGCGCGGGGTCGTCCGCGTGGTGCGGATCGCTGGTTGGAGTTAATCGTCATCGCGGAGCACACGGGCGCGTCGCGGCCGCACGGATTTGTTCATCTCGACGACGTTTGGCGCGGAGGACTTCGCGGCGGTTGCAGTTTTCTTACGCCGGACGTCGGTTGCGGTGACGGTGATCAGGTCCTCGACTCCGCAGCCGAAGATGTCGCAGAGGGCAGCCATCATCTGTAGCGAAACCCGTTCCGGGCGTTGATGAACCACGCGGTAGACCTGCGGGCGCGACAGCTGGATACCACGCTCTGCGAGGCGCGGGATGAGGTCGGTGCTGTTGTGCATGTCGGCCGCGGCCATCAGCTCGGCCACCCGCCAGGTGTAGTCGACTTGGCGTTTCACGAGCTCTCCTCGCCGTCGAAGGACAACGCCTCATTGATGGTGGCATCGAGTGTCCGACGCAAGGTGCGGGTGCGAAAGTCGCTGGACACACAGGTGTAGAGCGAGGTGGTGCTGGCGTGTTCGTGACCGAGCTGGTCCTGGACGAATTTCGCGTCCCAGCCATCTTCGATGAGGTGGGTGGCATAGGAGCGCCGCAACGAGTGCAGATCCAATCCGCCCGGCAGCTGCAGGTCATCGTCGCAGTAGCGGCGGAATCGACGGAGCAGGGTGCGTTCGGCAACCAGCGCGCCCTTCTCGCTGGGGAACAGGTCGATGCCATCGTCCAGGTAGGGCTGACCGTGAGTGAGCCAGTCGCTGATCACCTCGGGCGTCCAATCGAAGACGGTCAGCACGCTGCGACGTTTGGGTGGGGATCCCTTTTTGGCCTTGCCGTACCGGATCTGAACGACGCCGTAGCGGCCGAACTCCCGACCGCGGGGATTGCGGGAGAAGTCGACGGTCTGCAGGTGCCGTAATTCGTTGCACCGTAGCCCGTAGGCGTAGGCGATCTTGAACATCACCGCGTCGCGGTAGGCCGGCAGCCAGCCTTTGCGCCCCGACGCCGCGATCAGCGCGACCTGGTCGTCGGCGTGGTCGAAGAAGTCCTGCAACTCCGCTTTGGTGAAAGCGCGCTTCTGGGGTGATTGTTCGTTGTCCTGTACGTGCGCAGCGGTGTTCCATTCGAAGAATACTTGCGCCGGATGTGTTCCGAAGCGCAGCTCACACACCCGATCCCAGCCGTAATCGGGATGACTGACATAGGAGCAGAACAACTTCAAGGCGTTCTGATAGCCGCGGATGGTGGATTGCTTGCGCCGGTGGATCGCGCGCAGATCACCGAAGAACTCCTCAGCCATCGCCGGTGTCCACGTCCACGGGAACTCGTTGGTGACCTCCACGAACCGCTGCACGATCCGGATCCGACCGGTGATCGTCTCGTGGTCGAGGTTGCGGCACAGTTGCTGATTGCGCCACCCCTCGAGCATCTCCTCGACCGTCTGTGCCTCGGGATGCAGCAACGGCACCGAGCCTACGACGTACACACGACTGCTTCTATCGACCGGCACCGCACCCTCCCGACTGTCTCATCGGATGATACAATGAATCATGCAATGCATCAATGATCTATCGATGCAGGTCGAAGCCCCGCCGATGAGCGCGCTAATTTCCCTCCGCGGACCTCGCCCCAGCGACCCACCCGCTCGCACCCTGCCGTCAATCCGAATAGCCGTGGTCAACAGCAGCATTCGGCGACCACAAAGCGACGGTCACACCAATGGGCGGCAGCAACGGTTGATTCATCAGATGAAAACGGCGACATTGTTCATGGATAATAGAGATTATCCACGAATGCTGCGGAACATCTATTCCACAAACATGATTCGGCGAATGCGGCCTTTTAAAGCGGTGAACGGACCAACCGTGTACTGAGGCCCCTGCAAGCCGACCGACCGTTCATTGCAGTCGAAGGCCATCATGGTCGACCGCGATCCGCGTGAGTGGGACAGCGTCGACATAGGGAGCGACTATCGGCGTTGCGGCTCGACGGGCGATACGCTACGTCGTGCCGGCAGCGAACCGGCGATCAGCCTCCCGCATCGCGTCTCTGATCAGCGCGACCGCGGCGGCATGCTCGGCATCTTCCAGGACACGTTAAAGACGTTCGGCACCTTTGTCTTCTAACTCGCGCACCGACCAATCGTGCCACCTATCGCCACCCGCGTCACGAGCCAGCCGGGACTTCGCGCGGTGAGCCGAGAGCGCGGACACTGGTCGTGATTCACCATCCGCAGGCTGCGTCGCCCCACCGACGATGGCCCGATCGGCCATTGATGGCGGCCGGGCCTCATCCCCGGTAACGTCGAGTACGCCCAACTGTCGGAGATGACGTTGCAGCAGTGAGGAGTTCACGCAATTCAGGCGTGACGTCGTACTCGTACTGGGCCTCGGTGAGGACACTCGCTGGCTGCAGCAGGATGCTGCCGTCCGCGTTCTCTCGTATCAGGAATCGGCGACTGGGGTGGCCGGGTAGGACGACGCCGCCGTCACCGTCGGTCTCGGCGATTCGTGGGTCGGGCATGTGTCGACGATACCGGCGACTCGGGTGTTTCCTCTACTGGTTACCCCCCTCGTTGATGGTGCGTGTCGGGGCGCGGGTGACCTCGGCAATCACGTCGTGAGGGCGGGCTAGCAGTGCGGCCATCAACCGAAAGCTTCGGTGGTAGTCGACGGGATCGTCCGTGCGGGGGAGCGCGTCGTGGAAGCGTCGGCGCACTTGATCGTTGACCTCTGGTAGGTACTCTTCTTCAAGAGTTGCTTTCAGGTCGCGCCAAATCTGTCGGCGCTGGCCGTTGTAGGCGGCGAGCCGTTCTGCGGTGGCTTCGATGCGGCGGCGCTCTGGATCTGCGGAATCCGGATACATCCGCCCGAGAGTCGATGGGAAGCGCAGCGACATGTCGTCGATTCCTGTGGTGTCGGGTCGAAGATGGGCTATCTCAGCCAGAGCAGTAACCGCCTTTGCGGATGCTGCGGCGGCCGTGGCCGTTTCGACGGCAACCGATTCGACAGGGATCGCGATGGTGGCCACGCGTGGGATCACGGCTGGGTCGATCGCCATCGAGATCGTGCCGTCAGCTTCGTTAGTGTTGACGTAGCGGACCGCGCGCGTACCGCCGCGTTCGTGAAGTTTTGACAGGGGGACATTGCCCACCCAATCAGCGAGCTCTTCACCGACATCCGGCGCGAGGTCGCCCGGTTTCAGTTCGATCTGGACACGGTGCAGCCAGTACGGGATCGGCGAGTCATGGGACTGCCCCCAGTTTGGTTGACTCCTGACCTGTGAGGATTCGTCCTTGCT
>NZ_JAMQTI010000047.1:0-20006 GCF_032883055.1 Mycobacterium sp. 29Ha | reverse complement strand
CGGCCCACCAACCGAAAGTCGCATAGCGACTGGACCACCAAACGGGTCCCCGTCACCCGGGCTTTACCAGAGGGCCGACAATTCTACTAAGCGACTCAGTAGACGTTCCGCATACTACTAAGCTATTTAGTAGTATGCGGAGACGGACAGCGTGTGGACAGTTTGTCGGCCGACTCGGCGCCGGGCCGGTTAGCCAGGGCTGACCCGTCGGCATCTGGCGGCGAATCTCGATGCCAACCGGTCTCACCATAGGAGCACCATGGACACATCTTCCGATCAACCATTCACCGGCACGACCAGCGGGGCTACCGCTAGCTCCGAGTACCGGGTGATAGCCAGCTACCGCGACTACGCGCAAGCTCAGCGCGCGGTCGACTTCATGTCCGATTCAGAATTCCCGGTGGAGAACCTCCGAATCCTCGGTCACGATGTGACCACCGTGGAAGCCGTCATCGGCCGCCTGACCAAGGGCCGCGCCGCGCTCACGGGCGCGTCGAGCGGAGCCTGGTGGGGCCTGTTGATTGGGCTGCTGTTGGGGATGTTTGCCGTTGGCACCGCCTGGTTCGGCGTTATGGTGGCTGGCTTGCTCATCGGCACCGTCTGGGGGGCGATTTTCGGGTTCGTCGAGCACTGGGCGACCGGTGGCCGGCGAGATTTCACGTCGATGTCGACGCTGGCCGCTGAGCGTTACGACGTGGTGTGCACGCCGGCGTTCGCCGAGCAGGCCGCTCAGCTGCTGGCCACCATGCGAGGCTGACGACGCTGGCGGCGCTCTGGCTCGCCACCTTCGCGGTGTGGTGGGCCGTCGGCGCCAGCGTGCAAACCGCGAGGCTGTTCGCCATTACCGTGGTGGTTATCACGTGCCTGACGCGCTCGGCTTGGCCACCAGCGATCATGGTCGGCACAGGACTTGGCGCAAGCGCGGTGTCCTGTTCAAAAACGCTACCGCACTGGAGACCTCAGCACGCATCGACACCGTCGTCATGGACAACACCGGCACCTTGACTAAGGGTGAACCAGAGGTCACCGACGCCGTCGTCGAAGGCATCGCCGAGGACGAACTCCCGGCGCTGGTGGCGGCGGTGGAGACGGAATCTGAACATTTACTGGCAGCGGCGATCGTGCGCTATGCCACCGAGCAAGGCGCTACGTCACTGCCGCTCAACAACTTTCGAAGCAGCGTGCCCGGACATGGAGCCACCGCTGACGTGGCCGGACACGTGGTCGCCGTCGGCAATCGCAAGCTCATGATCGAGCAAGGCGTCGAGTTCGGTGCGCTAATGGACCGACGTGACGAACTGGCATCCAGCGGCCGCACCGCCGTACTGGTCGCAGTGGACGGTCGCGGTGTCGGGGTAATCGCGCTAGCAGACGCGGCCCGACCAACATCAGCTGCGCGGTCGCCGCTCTCCACGACCTCGGAGCACAGGTCGTCATGCTCAGCGGCGACAACGAGGCGACCGCCAGACGGATCGCTTCGCAACTGGGTATCGACACGGTCATAGCCGACGTGCTGCCTGAGGACAAAGCCGCCCAAATCGCCGAACTACAGCGAGACGGTCGAAAGGTCGCCATGGTCGGTTACGGAGTCAACGACGCACCTGCCCTGGCTCAAGCCGATCTCGGTGTGGCGATTGGTGCCGGCACCGATGTCGCCATCGAGACTGCCGACCTGGTGCTCATGCGCGCCGATCCGCTCGATGTACCCATCGCCGTCCGTATCGGCGGTGGCACGATGCGAAAGATGCGACAAAACCTTGGGTAGGCAGTCGGCTACAACGTCATCGCGATCCCTATTGCCGCGGGAGCGTTTCAGCCTGCATTCGGGCTCGTCTTGCGCCCAGAGATCGCCGCTTTGTCCATGTCCGGATCCAGCGTGATCGTCGCTGTCTTGCTAGCGGCTGAGCCTGCCCGCGACAGCACCGGATCCCGCGCCCGCACGCATGACGAGCGCGTTGGAACCGGACTTCTGCGCGAGGGTCCAAAGGCCCTCGAGTTGATTGCATACGCCTCTGTCGGCGTCTCTGCGTCTCAACCATCGTAGTAAGGCGCTGCAGGAGCAGCCGACGTTCACGAGGAGGTATTGCCGTGATGATTTGGTACGGCGACGGCATGGGATGGTGGGGATACGCCGCCATGGGCATCGGAATGGTGTTGTTCTGGGCGTTGTTGGTCGGCGGGATCGTACTACTGATCAAACTCGCCGCCGGCGACGCGACCCAGCCAATCCGACGTCCACTCTCCGCCGAACAACTTCTTGCCGCACGATTCGCCGGCGGCGAGATCACTGAAGCGGAGTACCACGACCGCCTGCAGGTTCTGCGGGGTGCCCCTCGAACAACACCATAGTGATCATCAAAGACAACGGCTTCGACGAAATCGACCGGGCCGTCCGACGACGCACCTTCGGCACGTTGTCGACAATGGACCGACGGGGAGCGCCTCACGCCACCGCCGTGATCTACGCCGTGTCACCGCCCGATCAGCCGTTGACGCTCTTCGTCACCACTAGAAGCACCACAGCCAAAGTGCACCACATCCGCGAGCATCCAGAAGTGGCGTTCGTCATCCCGGTGCCTCACCGGTTACCGGTGTTCCCGCCGAGTGCCGTCCAATTTCAGGGTTTAGCAACGATATTGGAGGCTAACGACACCGCTGCAATCGGCGCCTTTCAAAAATCATGGTTCCATCGTCGGATCCTTGCTGCAGAACAGCGCATAGTCAGCCAGGGCGGTCAGATGTGTTTCATCGCGATCCAGCCGAACAAAACGATATTCAGTTACGGCATTGGGCTGTCAGCCCTCGACATACTGCGACGACCGCGCCAAGCGGCCGGACGGACACAGCTACCCGCAGGTCGATAGGCGGACAACGTTGCTTGGCGAGATACCGCGACCGAGTCTTCCAATACTGGCGCGTCATCGAGATGCAAGTGCCAAGAAGGGCTGCTAGTTGTCGTCGCGGATCGGGGCAAGGCTTACATGTGTGCGTCGCCGGGCGTGCGCTCGTGGTCGTCACGGTGGAGACTTCGCCGTCGCTTGGGTCATCGGGGCCCGTCGATTACCCCGTCGAGCCTTGGCGTGCAGCTTCGCACGGCGAGTCGACGAATCTGAGTACCACCAGCGGCTAGGATGTCCTGCGGCGCGCAGCCGCTATGCACTCACGACCGCTGGCATGACCGGCCTTTACCGAATCTTCAAGAAACCGCTAGCCGAGCCAGAGCGAGGACGTCGAGACTTGTGATGACCAACGGCAGGTATGACGACGACCGGTGCGCTGGATAGGAAAAGGAGCTTTTAAAATGAAATCGATCCACACAGTGGTGGCGGGGGCGGCCGCCGTGAGTGCACTTCTCGCTGTCGGGGCCTGTAGTAACACCGCCACTGAACAATCGGGGCCTTCGACGCCCGCGGCATCTACCTCGATGCCCGCCGAGGCTCAAGCACACAACAACGCCGATGCGATGTTCGCCCAGCACATGATTCCGCATCATCAGCAGGCCATTGAGATGAGTGACATAATCCTCGGCAAGCAAGGCATTGACCCGCGGGTCACCGACCTTGCCAAGCAAATCAAGGACGCTCAAACGCCCGAAATCGAACAACTCAAGGGCTGGCTTAGTGCCTGGGGGATGCCCACCACGATGCCCCGGATGGACATGCCTGGCTCCAGCAACATGCCTGGGATGCCAAGTCATTCGATGCCCAGCGCTAGCGGGACGCCCGGTGATGGCGGTGGAGCCCATCATGGTGACATGCCCGGTTCCAGCAGCATGCCCGGCAACTCGATGATGCCTAGCGGGTCGATGTCGCCCGGCGCAAACAGCATGCCGGGTATGGGAATGATGTCGCAGGCCGATATGGACAGCCTGAAGAACGCGCAAGGCGTAGAAGCGAGCAAATTGTTTCTCACACAAATGATCGCCCATCACCAGGGCGCGATCGATATGGCGCAGAACGAGGTCGAGAACGGCCAGTACCAGGCGGCGGTGGAGATGGCCAAGTCGATCACTAGCAGCCAGCAGAAGGAGATCGACACGATGAAGTCGATTCTGTCCTCGCTGTAGACAGAGTCGGACTGCATGGCGGCTCAGAGAAGGATACGCGTGCTGCTTCTTGCAGCCGCTGCGATATGTGGTGCAACCCTGGTTGTGATCGCCATAAGCACGTGGGGTTTCGGGCTCATCAACTCGACAGTCGTGAACGCGTCTGCGCGTGCGGCACAGGAGCGGTGTGAGCGTGATGTCGTAGCGAGGCTAGCGTCACCATCGACAGCGAGGCTTTCCGACATCACCGTGACGAGCGCGCAACTTGATCCGGAGGTGAGGGACTTGTTCTCGTCGTTGGAAGGGGGGCCCCTCTACGGCGTCGACCACTCTCGCATCACCGTTCGGAATGTGGAAGGCATTGTCGAGGCCCCGAGCGAGGTCGGCGGAACCCTGCACGACCCCTTCGTGTGCCGGGCGTATTTTATCGACGGCAATCTGGCCGACACTCTTGTCGTGTTCGACCATGACCACTGACACCGGGCGGCTACCCTTCGCGTGCCGACGGGCCGACCCAGTTCGCGCACCAATGCCCTTTGCAACCGCCTGGTGCCCGAACACGGCCGCTTCGCGAGTTGACAACCCGCCAAATGGATATCACGCAGTTCGCTGCGCGGACGGACGATTCTGACGCCGAGGGTCTCGAATCCGCTTCCCATCCCCTTGACACTTGTATACCCCCTAGGGGTATAGTGCGCAAGCACCCCTATGGGGTAAGTGAGAGGAGTCCTAGTCGTGGACACGACGGCGCTCGGTTACCTGCAGTCCAAAGACGGCTATTTGAAGCGGTTGCGCCGCATAGAGGGTCAAGTGCGCGGTGTGGCGAGGATGATCGAGGAAGACGCCTACTGCGTTGACATACTCACCCAGATCTCGGCTGCCACCAAGGCGCTGCAATCGGTGGCGTTGATGCTGCTCGACGAACATCTGAACCACTGCGTCAGCCACGCCGTCCAGGAAGGCGGCGATGCGGCCCAGCAGCGGCTCACCGACGCTTCCGCGGCCATCGCCCGTCTCGTGCGCTCATGAACAGACCCCACCTACTGAACGACCCCTATTACCGACGAAATGAGCCGATGAAACCGAATCTCACCTCCCCGCTGCCACTGGCCGAGCCCGCAACCGCCGGATGCGGTTGCTGCGGCCGGCAACAGACTGCTCTATCCATCCCAACCACACCCGTGCAGGAGAACGACATGAGCACCACCACCGCCAGCTACCCCGTCACCGGGATGACCTGCGGTCACTGCGTCGGCGCGGTCACCGAGGAACTCACCGTATTGCCCGGCGTCACCGGTGTGAGCGTGGACCTGGTGCCCGCAGGCACCTCGACAGTCACCATCACCAGCGACACCTCGCTCGACATCGATCAGGTGCACGCCGCGCTGCACGAGGCCGGCGACTACCACCTGGCCACTTCCTAAACCAACACCGCACCGCGCTCCGCAAGCGGGTCGACTGTAGGAGACAACAGCACGTGAGCACCACCGATCACGCGGCCGCGCTCGATGAGCCGCGCAGCGTCGAGTTGTCGATCGGCGGGATGACCTGCGCTTCGTGTGCCGCCCGGGTCGAGAAGAAGCTGAACAAGCTCGACGGGATCAGCGCCAGCGTCAACTACGCCACCGAAAAGGCCAAAGTCACCTATCGCGGATCGATCGATATCGCACAACTGATCGCCGCCGTGGCGGCCGCCGGCTACACCGCTGCCGCACCGCCACCCTCGGTGGCCGCCGGCGGTGAAGACGTCGAAACCACGGCAGCAGAATCCGACGAGGCCGCCTCGTTGCGGACCCGACTGCTGATCTCGCTGGTGTTGACCGTGCCGGTCGTGGTCCTGTCGATGATTCCGCCGCTGCAGTTCACGAACTGGCAATGGCTCGCTCTGACCTTGGCGTCGCCCGTCGTGGTCTGGGGAGCGTTGCCGTTCCATCAGGCGGCCTGGGTCAACGCCCGCCACGGCGCAGCCACCATGGACACGCTGATCTCCCTGGGTGTCACTGCAGCCTATCTGTGGTCGCTGTGGGCACTGTTCTTGGGACATGCCGGCATGCCCGGCATGCGGATGACGTTCAGCCTGTTCCCGGCCACGGGCGGGGGCGCCGACCACATCTACCTTGAGGTCGCCTCCGCGCTCACCGTGTTCATCTTGGCCGGGCGTTATTTCGAGGCACGCGCGAAGACGCGTTCGGGCGCGGCGCTGCGGGCGCTGATGGACATGGGGGCCAAGGATGTCGCGGTGTTGCGAGGCGGCGCCGAGACCCGGATCCCCACTGCCCAGTTGGCCTTGGGGGATATCTTCGTCGTGCGTCCGGGGGAGAAGGTTGCGACCGACGGTGTTGTTACCGAGGGCGATTCGGCGGTGGACGCCTCGATGCTCACCGGGGAATCGGTGCCAATCGAGGTGCGACCGGGAGATCGGGTCATCGGGGCGACCGTCAACGTCGGCGGACGATTGTTGGTGCGCGCCACCCGGATCGGCGCCGACACCCAGCTGGCGCAGATGGCGCGACTGGTCGCCGACGCCCAGAACGGAAAGGCCCCTGTGCAGCGCTTGGCTGACCGGGTCTCGGCGATCTTCGTCCCGATCGTCATAGCGTTGTCCCTGATCACCATGGGTGTGTGGCTGCTGGCCGGGCATACGGCGGCGGCGTTTACCGCCGCGGTCGCCGTCCTGATCATCGCCTGCCCGTGCGCCCTGGGGCTGGCCACCCCCACCGCGCTGCTGGTCGGCACCGGCCGAGGCGCCCAGCTCGGTATTTTGATCAAGGGACCGCAGGTCCTCGAGTCCACTCGCCGCGTCGACACCATCGTGCTGGACAAGACCGGCACCGTCACCACCGGCCGGATGAGCCTGATCGCCGTGTACCCGGGTGTCGGCGAGGACGCCGCGCAGGTGCTGACACTTGCCGGGGCCTTGGAGAACGCTTCGCAACACCCGATCGCCCAAGCGATCGTCGCGAGTGCCGCCGCCAACGGTGACGCGCTGCCGTCTGTCGACGGGTTCACCAACCACGACGGATTGGGTGTCAGTGGCGTCGTCGCTGGGCGCGCCATGTTGGTCGGGCGCCGCGGCTGCCTCACGGAACAGTGGTCGCTGACCGCCCCCGACGACCTCGTCGACGCCGCGGAGCAAGCCGAAACACAGGGCCAGACCCCGGTCTGGGTGGGCTGGGACGGGGCGATCCGCGGAGTGATTGTCGTCGCCGACACAATAAAGTCGACCTCGGCTGCCGCGGTCGGCCAGTTCCGCCGGCTTGGTCTGCGCCCGGTTCTGTTGACCGGGGACAACCGGCGCGCCGCACACGCGGTGGCCGCGCGGGTCGGCATCGACCCGCGAGATGTGATCGCCGAGGTGCTACCAGCCGACAAGCTCGACGCGGTGAAAGACCTGCAAGCGCAGGGGCGCACTGTCGCCATGGTCGGCGACGGAGTCAACGACGCCGCCGCGCTGGTGCAGGCCGATCTGGGCCTAGCCATGGGCACAGGCACCGACGTCGCCATCGAGGCCTCTGACCTGACATTGGTCGGCGGTGATCTTCGCGCCGGCGCAGATGCCATCCGGCTGTCCCGCTCGACGCTCAAGACGATCAAGGGAAATCTGTTCTGGGCGTTCGCCTACAACATCGCCGCCCTGCCGCTGGCCGCACTCGGGTTGCTCAACCCGCTCATCGCCGGCGCCGCAATGGCGTTCAGCTCCGTTTTCGTGGTCAGCAACAGTCTGCGCCTGCGCCGCTTCGCCAGCCACGCCTCCCATCAACCCTCATCCGCGGTGAACACCGAGGCAACAGCACCAGGGGCCCCGAACCAAGCTGTCATTTGAAGTAGCAGAAACTGTTCATGGATACCAGACATTGGTCCACAGTTGTGGGCTGACTAATCCCGTTGGTACACCGCATAACATAACAGCGATATCGGAAAAGTGCGATGGGAGCTTGCTTACGCACTTCACCGGCTTCGATGTCAGGCAACCGTGACATCGACGAGCTTGTTTACGGTACCGCGACATCAGTGTCGTGCTGCCCGCTGCACGTGCCGTGAAACGGTGATCACTCCGGATCCGCGCAGCGGCGAGGACACCTACGACCCTCATCGACGACGCCGTCGCCGCGCTGGCCGATCGCCGGGGAGTCTGGCTCGGCGATGACCTGGCCAGCATCGCGCTGATCGCCAGTCTCATCGAGCAAGCCGAAAGATGGTTGCCCCACCTGGTCCACGACGCCCGCGCCAACGGCCACGGCTGGACCGAGATCGTTCGAGCACTGGGCACCAACCCCGACGAGGCTCGCTTTCGATTTGACCCCCAATCCCCAATCGCCGACGGCAGATGGCCCCTACGACCACTAACCGCGGCGCGACGCCCCTCAGGCCCGCTAACGCCCAAATGCGTTGAGCAGCAAGTTTCTTCGCAAAGCCGCATCGAAGCGGGCAACGTTACCGGTGCCGATCTTCGGGCTCGCGCGTGTGTTGAGTTGGTGCTGCGGCGAATCGCTGGGCGCATTCGGGCGAGCAGAACCACTATCGCCGTTGTTGTGGCGCGGTCGGCTCGGCGCCGCGCTGGCATCAACGCGCACGTGGCAGACGGGCGGTCAACCGGATAGCGCGATGCGGTGAGCGCCACGGCATACAGCTTCACCGGTGTCGCGATGTTTGCGTAAATGCCGGGGGGCCCAGCGGCTCTGCGTAAACTCCCAGACCGGTGCACGTGTCCTGGATCTATTTGGTCACCACGGCTTGCCCCGCGCTGGCGAGCGCGGTGACGCGGGCGGCCAGGTTGACGGCGTGGCCGAAGTAGTCGCCGATGCGGTGCACGGCGCTGCCGTGGTGGATGCCGGCGCGCAGCGCGAGGAATCGGTCTTCATCGGCCGCACGGTCGGCGAGGTCGAGAACGGTCGCGACCATCGGCTCCGGCGTGTCCGCTCGCAGCATCACCGCATCATCGATGGTCTCGACGATAGTGACGCGCGGCCGGGCCGCCTGGCGGGCAGGTCGGAAAGGCGCCCGGCCAGGCGAGCCGCTTGCCGGTCTCCGCAGATTTCGGTCAGCACGACAAATCCTGCGAGGTCGACGAACGCGAATGTCGCGTCGGCGGTGTCGTTGACGGTCATGGGTGGTTCCTTTGGTCGTGCCCGTGAAGTGCAGATGTCCGCGATTCGCCCGGGTCAACCGGCCGCCATGCTGGTGGCAAGCGTTGACTCGCCACCAGCAGCAGGCGGTCAGCAGCATTGGTGTCCGCATACCCATGGCGGGCAGCTGGGGTCATCGCAGCGGCAGGGCAATGGCTTGTCGATCATCTCGGGTCACCTCCTTGGCTTCTCGTGGTGTGTGGTGTGGTGTGCAGGGGGCTGAACGCGGACGAATCCGGCTGTGCCCCAACGGGTTTCCGGATTCCCGGTTGCGGCTGCGTGCCACATGGTCAACTCCGGTGCGCACGTTCGGGTTGTAGGCGGCCGATCCCGGGCAGGAAACGCCCACCCGCGAGGCGTAGTCGGTGTAGGCCGCGCCTGGACACGGCGTAGGTGGGGCTCCTCGACCAGGCGCACCTGCACCTGGATTCCGATCACGGTGATCACGATGCCCCGCGAGGGCGACCGGGTTGGGCACCATCAGCGCCAAGCCGAGGAATGCGACGAGGAACGCCGCGAAGATCGGGTTGCGCACCACCCTGTAGGCGCCGTTGGTGACCAGGCCCGTGCGCTCGCTCTGGTCGAGGCTGATCCGCCATGAATCGCCGAGGGACATCTGCGCCGAAGCCGCAGAGCAGCCCCAGCATCGCGATGGCGACTCCCAGACCGCGCATCACCGGCTGGTTCAGGACAACCAGCGGCGGTAGGCCGGCCAGGTCGGCGATCGGCGCGCCGACACCGACGAGCAGCCAGCCGAGGTCGGTCACCGCCAGCGCGCCCACCACTCCAGCGAGCGATCGGGGCGCCAGGTGCGCCGGTTGCCGCTGTCGCCGGTGCGGCCCAGTTGGATGTGCCGGCGCAGTGCGCCGTCGAGCAGCATCATCGCCGCGAAGATCACCAAGGCGGCGATGGCCATCACGCCTCACCCCCGGCCGGGACCGGTTTGGCGGCCACGCCGAGCAGATAATCGCCGTGGATGCGGGTGATCGATCCGAGCACCACCAGATCGCGCCCAGTGAGTTCGTCAAGGAACTGTTCGGCGGCAAACCGGTCTTCGGTGGGGTGGTCGAACAGCCGTTGGTAGGTGGGCCGGGCCAGGGCGTGGGCGGTGACTTCTTCGAAGTAGAACCGGCCTCCCGGTCTCAGCACCCGGGTCACCTCGGCCAGCGCGGTGCGCCAGTGCGGGATGTGGTGCACGATCCCAAAGTCGAACACCGCGTCATAGCTGCCGTCTGCGGCATCCAACGCGGTGCGCAGGTCGGTGGCACTGCCTTGGGCCAGCCGAACCCGATCGCCGTAGCGGGCCAGGCGCCGCCCGGCCCGGCCGATCATCACCGGGTCGAGGTCCACGGCGTCGACCGTGGCGGCACCGAATCGCTCCACGATCAGCTGCGAGCCGTATCCGGAGCCGCAGCCGATCTCCAGCGCCCGCGATCCCGGGAGCAGCCGGCCGCCGAACCGCAGCAGCACCGGCACCTCATAGCAGGATTGCAGCCACCGCCGCGGCGGCGAGGTCACCAGCGCGGTCTCGGCCCGGTTCATCAACATGGTGTCGTTCCCACGGTGTGCCTCGCGTCTCCTCGCCCAACCGACTGCAGCGGTATCGTGTTCAATCGATATTGTCGGATTTGCCCGATCAATATGGTTGAACGTTATCATCGTCAGGTGGCGATGAAAAGCGGTGAGCCGGTGACGGCGGAGCCGGTGTCGTTGGATGCGGCGACGGCGTTGTTTCACAGCCTGTCGGATGCGACCCGGTTGGCGATCCTGCGTCGGCTGGCGCTCGGGGAGGCGCGGGTGGTGGATCTGACCACCGAGTTGGGGTTGGCCCAGTCCACGGTGTCGGCGCATCTGGCGTGTCTGCGCGACTGCGGGCTGGTCGACTACCGGCCCCAAGGCCGGGCGTCGGTGTATCGGCTCACCTGCGTCGAGCTGCTGGACTTGTTTATGGCGGCTGAGACGGTGCTGGAGGCCACCGGCAGCGCGGTCGCGCTGTGCCCGAACTACGGGCACCCCACGGCTGGGGAGACGGCCCGATGACTGAGGCCTGCGGCTGCGGCCACGACCAACCCCGCCCCGGCGAGGGCGACGAGGTCGAGGGCGAACCCGAACGGCTGTGGCAGGTCGTCGAGCTGCGCGCCGCCGCGGTGGCCGGGGTGCTGCTGCTGGCCGGCTACCTGGTTGGCTGGACCGACGGGCCCGCGCCGGTGGAACTGGTGTTATATGCGGCGGCGCTGGCGGTGGCGGCGTTCACGTTCGTCCCCTCGACGCTGCACCGGCTGGTGCGCGGCCAGATCGGGGTGGGCACGCTGATGACCATCGCCGCGGTCGGTGCGGTGATTCTCGGCGAGGTCGGCGAGGCTGCCATGCTGGCGTTCCTGTTCTCCATCAGCGAGGGCCTGGAGGAATACGCGCTGGCGCGCACCCGCCGCGGCCTGCGCGCGCTGCTGTCACTGGCACCCGTCCAGGCCACCATCGTGCGCGAGGGCGCCGAAATCGTCGTCGCCCCAACCGAACTGGCGGTCGGCGACCGGATGCTGGTCAAACCCGGTGAGCGGATCGCCACCGACGGGATCATCGCCGAGGGGCACACCGCGCTGGACGTGTCGGCGATCACCGGCGAGTCGATGCCCATCGAGGCCGGACCCGGCGACGAGGTGTTCGCCGGGTCGATCAACGGCACCGGCGTACTGGCCATCGAGGTCACCACCACCGCCGCCGACAACTCGCTGGCGAGGATCGTGCGGATCGTGGAGGCCGAGCAAGCCCGCAAGGGCGCCTCTCAGCGGCTGGCCGACCGCATCGCCAAACCCCTGGTACCCGCCATCATGATCACCGCCGCGGTCATCGCCGTGGTGGGCAGCGTGTTCGGTGACCCGACGACCTGGATCGAGCGGGCCCTGGTGGTGCTGGTGGCGGCCTCACCGTGTGCGCTGGCGATCTCGGTGCCGGTGACCGTGGTCGCCGCGATCGGCGCGGCCAGCAAGCTCGGTGTGCTCGTCAAGGGCGGCGCCGCCCTGGAGGCGCTCGGCGCAATCCGAGCGGTGGCGTTGGACAAGACCGGCACGCTGACCGCGAACCGGCCCGCCGTCATCGACATCGCCACCACCAACGGCGCCACCCGCGACCAGGTGCTCGACATGGCGGCCGCGCTGGAGGGCCGCAGCGAACATCCCCTCGCAGCGGCCATCCTGGCCGCCGCCGGTCAGGTCGCCCCCGCCAGCGGGGTGCAGGCGGTGCCCGGCGCCGGGCTGATCGGCCACCGCGACGGACACGCTCTCCGGCTGGGCCGGCCGGGCTGGATCAACCCCGCATCGCTGTCCGCGCAGGTGGAGCAGATGCAGCAGGCCGGCGCGACCGCGGTGCTGGTCGAAGACGACGACCAGCTCATCGGCGCCATCGCGGTGCGTGACGAACTGCGCCCCGAAGCCCGCCAGGTCGTCGAGCAGCTGCGTCGTGATGGCTACCAGGTGGTGGTGCTCACCGGCGACAACCACGCCACCGCCGCCGCACTGGCCCAGGAGGTCGGCATCGACGTGGTGCATGCCGAACTGCGTCCCGAGGACAAGGCCGCGCTGATCACAAAGCTGCGTGCCCAATACCCAACGGCGATGGTCGGCGACGGCGTCAACGACGCACCCGCGCTGGCCACCGCCGACTTGGGCATCGCGATGGGAGCGATGGGCACCGATGTGGCCATCGAGACCGCCGACATCGCGCTCATGGGTGAAGACCTGCGCCACCTCACCCACGCGTTCACCCATGCCCGCCGGGCCCGACGCATCATGTGGCAGAACATCGGCCTGTCGCTCGCTTTGATCACCGCGCTGATCCCGCTGGCACTGTCCGGGGTGCTCGGCCTGGCCGCCGTCGTGCTGGTGCACGAACTGGCCGAGGTCATCGTCATCGCCAACGGTGTGCGCGCCGGACGCACCACTGCGATCCAGATCCCCACCGGCAGCCACCGGAAGGTGTTGACCCCCACCGCCCTCGGGTGAGGTTTCGCGGCGTTAGTAGCCGCCCATCATGCCCGGCCCCCACGACCCTGGACCCATCACCCCGGCCCGTACGGTCCAGGGCCCATCATGCCCGGTCCCCACTGTCCAGGGCCCGTGCCCGGCCCCCACGTGGGTGCTGGCCCGCAGTCAGGGTTCCAGCTGCCGTCAGGCCACCAACAATTGGGGTCCCATGGCTGGGCCGGATACGGCCCGCTGGTCAATGAGACGCCACCCGCGGGTTGGGCGAAAGCGGTTGAAGTGCCGGCACTTAGCCCCGCGCCCGGAAGCGAGGTCGCCAGCGCGGCGATGGCCACACCGGTGATCGTTGCGCGTCTGGTGAACATGCTGCTCACCCGTCACCTTTCGTCGAACAGCCCGCTCAACGGTCAGCGCGGGCGCCTCATTTCACTCTCGCTGCCCAGCACGCGATGACCGTAGAGCCTTTCGACCCAGACGCAGTCGACGAATAACACACGATTAGGGCGACAACCCCCGAGCCGTCGCATCCGCGCCCGCAGAGCGAATCCCTCGGCGCGCGAAATCAATCACCGATGCGATGTAACGCCTGGCGGGCCGGTGGCGGTGCAGTGAGGCTTACCGCGCCGCGGAAGGTGCCTGCGATTCAGCGAGGGAATCGATGGCAGCCTGAAGTTTTGCGGTGACGTCGTCGGCCACCGGTTGCAGATCGGCTTCGCCGCTCACCTCGACCAGCAGCCCCGGGTTCATCGCCTCCACGATCACGGTGCCCTCGGCGCCGGGGTCGGCGCGCACGACCACGTTGCAGGGCAACAGCAAGCCGATCTGGCGGTCCACGGTGATCGCTCGATGGGCCAGCGGCGGGTTGCAGGCACCAAGGATCAGGTAATCCTCCATGTCGGCCCCGAGCTTGGCCCTCAATGTCGCCTTCACATCAATTTCAGTGAGCACGCCAAACCCCTGCTCGGCCAATGCTTTCCGGGTGCGATCCACCGCGTCGGCGAACGACGTGTGCAGCGTAGTCGACAACGCAATACTCATTCCTCGATCCCCTTCTTGTCTCCCGCAGGACCACACGGCAGGTTGACCGCGTCCGCTACTAAACTCAAATACCTTGTTGCCGCGACCAATCAGCGGTTGCCGACCACATCGAGTTCGGTGTACATGCCCGCCCCGTAGTGGCCCGCGATATTGCACAGCACCTCATAGCGGCCGGGCTGCAACGTGACGGTGGTCCAGCCGATGCTGCCGGGCAGGATGCCATCACCCTCGCCTTCGGCGCAGGTGCGCTCGGCATGCCCCACGGCGCCGAACTCGTCGACCTGGCCGTTGGCGTCGATGCCCAGCTGTCCCGGCGAGCGGCCCGGACCCAGCGGCAGCACCGTCATCTCATGGATCATCATCCCGGTGTTGCGCACCCGAAACGACACCGGGCCCGCTGGCACTGTCAAGGGGTTGAGGACAACCCGCATCATGCCCATGCCCGGCCACGGGTACGCGCCCGGCCACGAGCCGTCAGCAGGCGCCCCCGGAGAATAGGTGCGATTCCAGCCCGGCCCCATCATGCCCGGGCCCATCATCCCGGGACCCGTCATTCCTGGGCTCATCATGCCGGGGCCCATCATCATGCCGCCCATATCGGCCAGGGTGACATCGACGACCGTGCCGGTCAGCTCGGGCGCCGCGCACGACCACGGAGACGGGGTACCAGCTGGTGCGGCGCGGCCCGGGCCGACCGGCCCGGCGAACGCCGCCAACGCCGCCGTGCTGCCCACCCCCAGCACCAGGGCGGCAGCCGCGATGCCGATGATCAGCCGAAGACGGTGGGCACCCATACTGATCACCGATGCTCGCGTATCAGTGTCAGACGCCGCCGGTATTCCTCGTCGTCGATCTCACCACGCGCGTAGCGTTCGGCCAGCACATCCTCGGCTCGACCACCGGTTGAGGTCGGCCCGCCACCAGCCCGGCCCTGTGCGGAGCCCCCGCCCGCGAAGTAGCGCACAGCCAACACGATCGCGGTGATCACCAACGCCCAAAACACGATCATGACCAGCGCCATCAGGATCCAGCCGCCCCAGCCGCCCCAGCCATAGCCGTCGCCCCACATCCAGCCACCATGCATCATCGACCGTTCTCCTTATCATCGCCGAACCCGGATCACACGCTGGGCACCAGAATGCCCCCACGACACGACGATGTGTAGGGGCCGATAGTCCTCAGTCCCCACCCCCAAACGGCCCCCGCACGCAATCCCCGACGCCCGGCCACCAGCACAAATGCGACTACTTGCTGCTGACGTTGCGGTGGCACGCGGCCCCCCAAACGTCGGACCGCATCTTCACCGTGCTGCACGCCGAACTGGCCACAACCGACCTGCACGAATGACAGGCTGAAAGCTCTACCGCGGGGGTGTGGTTGGCGCGGCCGGAGTTGGTGTCGGCGATAGCTGCTGACCGGGCCCCATCATCCCGCCGGGCCCCATCGTCTGACCGGGCCCCATCATCCCGCCGCGCTCCATCATCCCGCGGGGGCAATACATTTCGCGTCCGTCGCGGTGACCGCCGTCGTACTGCTTTCCGACGAAGAACCCGGAGAAGAAGATCACCGCGACGATAAACACGACACCAGCAGCGATACCCACCCATGCCGCGCTCTGGGTGAGCCTATTGGGATGGTCCGATCCAGGCGGCAGCTCCCCGCGCCCCTTCTCGGTGGCCACCGCTGTCGGTTCGTTCCGGGATTCGGGCGTTTCGGTCATGACTCGATCATGCCTACGCCACCCCAGCGATGAATCGAGACGTTGCGTTCTTCATCGAATCTTCACTGAACCACTAGCTCAGCAATACCGATCGACTGACGAGCTCTGGATCGATCTGGAGATCGTGGCGGTCGCCACGAACGCTACGCAGGAGCGTTCACCGTGTACTCCCTTCGGTGGCGCCTGGCTTCTGTTGACCACCCCAATGGACAACATGTCTGTTCATGCGAGGGTCCAAGCCAGGCCCCTGACACGCGTCTTACACATGCGCACGGTCAGCACACCCGGCCCGGCCGGATAGCACACATGTAACTCGCCTTCCTACCAACGGCAGCGATCGGTCTCACCGTCCCCGTTACAGATAAGCGGTGCGCTCCAGAGGGGTGGTCAAACACCAATCAGCGGGCGGCCGTCGGTCTGCCAGGCGCGCATGCCGCCGCGAAGTTCGACAACATCGGTGTAGCCGAGATCGCGGAGCGTCTCAGCCGCGATTGCACTCATCGGTCCAGACCGGCAGTAGATGGCCAACCGGGTAGAGCGATCGGCTGGGAGTCGACCAGCCTGCGCCGCGATCTGATCGAAAGGAATCGACAAGTCCGTGCCAGCGATATCGCCTTCGAACGGCACATGAACATTTGCCGTCACCCGATCAGGTTCGGCGATCACTGCGGAGAATTCGTCGGGATCGACCAAGCGGGCGGTGCTCGAGGCCTGGGTTTGCGATGTTGACATCCGGGGTGGAACTCCCGACGCGCACGCCGGCAGCACGAGCAAGCCAGCGGCTGTGAGAGTCGCGACAACGGATCGCGATGGAGACGCAGGGACTACCGGCTGCCCCGGCTGCTGATACTGCGGCCGAGAGGCTTCCACGCGACTGCGGCGGGTCGATCCACGCATACTCGCAATATACCCCCTGAGGGTACTTGCGCCCAACTGCGTCGACGGCTAACGTCCCTATGGTAATAGTACCCCCGGGGGGTATAGATAGGAGAGAACGATGACAACCACAACAGCCGTCGACTGGCATCTGCGCGGCGACTGGTTCGACGTGTGTAGCTGCAAGCTGCCCTGCCCATGCAGCTTTGCTCAAGAGCCCACCCACGGGGACTGCCTGTTCACCCTCGTGTGGCATATCCGCGATGGCTACTTCGATCAGGTGGATCTAGCGGGACTCAACGTCGTCTCCCTCGGCGAGTTCACCGGCAACATGTGGGTCGGTGACCCCAACGCCATGATGAAGCTGATGTTCTATATCGACGACAACGCCGACACCGACCAGCGTGAGGCATTGAAGCGCATCTTCACCGGCAAGGAAGGCGGCTGGCCAGCCGAATTCGCAAGCCTCATTGCCGATTTGCGCGACATCGAGTACGCGCCGATCACCTTCGAGGCCGCCGACGATCTGGCCTACTGGCGCGCCGAGATCCCGACCAAGGTCGATGTGCGGGTCGCCGCGCTGACCGGGCCCACGTCGGATCCGAACCGGCGGGTCACCACAATCAACGCACCGGGCGCTGAGGTTGGCCCCGGTCAGGTCGCCACATGGGGCGTCGTCGAACGCGATCATGCTGTCGGCTTCCAGTGGTCGCACGAGTACCGCGGCGGTTCCAGTAAGCACTTTCCGTTCGATTGGCGACCCGACGGCGGTGACGCACGCCAGCAGGAATCCACGACGAGTGAGGGGTCGTCATGCAAGTGCCATGCCTGACCATGGCGGCGCGCAACGACCGATGAAGGCCGCCCAGGGAACAACGGTCCCTGGGCGGCCAACCCGCCCGTCCTGCGGCACCGCCCGGCTTTGACGACAGCCACCGGTGTCTGCCACTAAGCCGGATTCGCGCCCAGTCGTGCGTTTCGCCATTCGCCGAGCAGCCCTCCGCAATCCCGCACGGCCGCCGAGCACCAAGGGCCATGCCCCTTCGCCAACACCGCCGCGCGCATCACTGCACTCACCTCGACCGGCCAAACCGTGATCACCGAACCGGTCCTGCTCGCGTGTGACGGCATGGCCTCACAGCCGAACCGTTGGGGCCACCGCGCTCCGCAACATCAGGTCTCCGTGGCGCCTCCCGCATGAAGGGGCCGGCTACGGGGCGGCGGGGTAGGCGTGTACGAGAGCGCTAGACAGCTTGGGCAGCACGTGAGTGAGGGTGTGTTCGGCCCCGTGGGCGATGCGGTGGGCGTCAGCCAGGCTCGTGGCCGGGTCGATGTCGAGTTCCGCGTCGGCGTGCAGGCGGTGCCCGAGCCAACGCATCTTGATGGTGCGGACGGCGGTGACTCCCGGTTCTGCTGCTAACGCGGCTTCGGCGGCGTCTACGAGGGTGGGGTCGACGCCGTCCATGAGGCGGCGGAACACGTCTCGGACGGCGGTGCGCAGGACGGCGAGGATTGCGGCGGTGATGAGCAGCCCGATGATGGGGTCGGCGAGGGGGAAGCCCAGCGCGACGCCTCCGGCGCCGAAAAGCACGGCCAGTGAGGTGAATCCGTCGGTGCGTGCGTGGAGGCCGTCGGCGACCAGGGCGATCGAGCCGATTCGGCGACCGACGCGGATGCGGTAGACCGCGACCAGTTCGTTGCCGATGAACCCGACCAGTCCCGCGGCGGCGACCCAGCCGACGTGCTGGATGGGAACGGGGTTGATGAGGCGGCGGATCGATTCGACGCCGGCGACGACGGCCGACAGCGTGATCATCGCGATGACGAATAGTCCGGCGAGGTCTTCGGCGCGGCCGAAACCGTAGGTGTAGCGCCGGGTGGCGGCTTTGGTGCCCAGTGCGAAGGCGATCCACAGTGGAATGGCGGTCAGGGCGTCGGAGAAGTTGTGGATCGTATCCGCGAGTAGCGCAACCGATCCCGAGATCACCACGATCAGCACCTGCGCGACCGACGTCGCGGCGAGCGCGAGCAGACTGATCTTCACCGCCCGGATGCCGGCGGCGCTGGACTCGAGCGCTCCGTCGATGCTGTCCGATGCGTCGTGACTGTGTGGGGCGAACACCTCCCGTAGGGCGGCGCCGATTCTGCCGCCGCGCGCGTCGTGGTGATGTCCGTGGCCGTGACTGTGGTCGTGGTCGGCCGGGTGGTCGTGGTCACGGGTGATCGGTTCGCCGTCAGGAGTCATACGCGGCGTCCTTTCCGTCGTGTCATCGCCGAGCCGGGAGCCGTGCGCGATTCGGTGTTGTTGTCCGAGTGCAGGCTTCGTAGTTCCTCGGCGCTGCGGTGGTGGCCCGGCACTCCCGGGCCGGCGTGTTCGGCGTTGAACACCGCGTCGGTGACCAGCTGTCCGATGTGATCGTTGTCCAAGCTGTAGAAGACCGTCGTGCCCTCACGGCGAGTGCGAACCAGTCGCGCCATCCGCAGCTTCGCCAGATGCTGTGAGACGGAAGCGGCGGGCTTGCCGACGTGCTCGGCGAGGTCGTTGACCGACATCTCCCGGTCGACCAGTGCCCACAGGATCTGCACTCGGGTGGTGTCTGCCAGCATCCGGAAGACCTCGACCACCAGGTCCACCTGATCGCGGGGCAGCGCCCGCCGGCACACGCCGTCGCTGTCTGCATTCATATGCAGATAGTAGGATACACATTGCGGAATGGTGGACAGGGGTCAGGCCACGACAAAGGTTTCCGCCCCGGCGAAGGGCCCTGCGAACCACCCCTGCAGCGACATGGGTGGTCAGCAGACCGGAGCGCGGCCTGTCAGACGGGCCTGGTGGGTGGACGCTCGGACGAAGTCGGCGGGGAGGCAACAGTATTGACGAGCGTGGACGGCTGGCTGGTGGTCCTCGGTGTAATGGCCGGCATGGCGTTGTTGTGGTTGAGCGTCGTGGCCACCCTGCTGCTGCTCAGACCCGATGCTGTCGGTGTACGCGAGGCCCTGCGGCTGGTCCGGACCTTTTGCGGCTGCTTAAGGGGTTGGCATCGGATACGACGCTCCCTCGGGGGATTCGGCTTCGGTTGCTGTTCGGTCCCTCGAAGAATCATGCGATGACCTTCAATCACTCGGCTACGACACGCCGGTACCGCCGATCAGGTCCGACTCGTACACCACTGAACTACCCCAGGTTTTGTTCCGATCTTCATAGGAGGATTGGAAGCTATGCC
>NZ_JAMQTI010000046.1:0-21557 GCF_032883055.1 Mycobacterium sp. 29Ha | reverse complement strand
CGGTGCCCGGCTTCGTCGAGATCGACACGGTCTTTCACGACGGCGGCAGCCGTGGTGGAGGCCATGCCTTCACGCTGACGGTCACCGACATCGCTACCGGCTGGACCGAGAGCCACTCACTACCTGACAGGGCGGCCAAACACATACTGGCAGCCCTCAATCACATCGCCGCCGCCATGCCGTTCCCGATCCTCGGGGTCGACTGTGACAACGGGTCGGAATTCATCAACGACGACCTGCTGGCATGGTGCCGAGATCGTCAGATCACGTTCACCCGGTCACGGCCGGGCAATAAGAACGACGGCTGCCACGTCGAGCAGAAGAACTGGACGGTCGTACGCACCGTGGTGGGCTACTACCGCTACGACACCGCCTCAGAACTGTTGCTCCTCAACGAGATCTGGCAATTGCAGTCCAAGCTGACCAACTACTTCTACCCGCAACAGAAATTGATCACCAAAGTCCGCACCGGGGCCAAGGTATCCAAGAAACACGACAAAGCCACCACCCCATTCCACCGCGCGACCGCCCACCCGACCATGACCGTCGACCGCATCGTGGGCCTGACCCGGACCTACTCGCTGATCAATCCAGCCGCCGCTCAACGCCAGATTCAGGCGTTGACCGCACAGCTCTTCACTCTGGCCACCAGCAAAGCCGGCGACGGCGCCCCACCTCCAGTGACAAAGCGCGCACGTTTACGTGAGGCAACGAATGCCCCCACGCGCGCATCTTGACGTGAGGCAACAGGCCGACAACCTGAATCGACACAATTTCAGACCGCATGGCCGAGCCAGTCGGGATCGTCGTCTTCGGCCAGCTTGTGCCGTTTCGACCCCATGCGGTCAAGATATGAACGCGCACTGACAAGTCATGCCCATAATGCGTAAGTGGAGCTGCTGACCGGATTCGGGTTGGCCACCGCCGCGGGCCTCAACGCCTACATCCCGCTACTGGCGCTCGGACTGCTGTCGCGGTTCACCGACCTCGTCACCCTGCCGCACGGGTGGGCTTGGCTCGAGAACGGCTGGGTCATGGCGATCGTCGCCGTACTGCTCTTCGTCGAGATCGTCGCCGACAAGGTGCCCGCGCTCGACAGCATCAACGACGCGATCCAAACCTTCGTCCGCCCGACGGCCGGCGGCATCGTGTTCGGGTCGGGCACCGCGGCGCAAACCAACGCCGTCGCCGACCCGGGCGCCTTCGCACAGTCCGGTCAGTGGATCCCCGTCGCTATCGGTGTCGTTGTCGCGCTGGTGGTGTCGGTGACGAAGTCCACGGTGCGACCGGCCGCCAACGTGGCCACGGCAGGCATGGCCGCACCGGTGCTGAGCACGGTCGAGGACGGCATCAGCGTCGGGCTGGTCTTCGTGGCGATCCTGGTACCGGTGCTGGTGCTGGTGGCCGTCGTCGTACTGGTGTGGGCGGGGTGGCGGCTACTGCGCCGACGACGGCGCGCTCGGCCTGGGCCCACGACGCAGGTTGGGCCCACACCGTAGGTAGGGGAGGGACAACGAAGCCTAGATCCAGACGCCCTTGCCGACGGCGACGACACCGCCGGCGCTGATCGCGAAGCGTTCGCGGTCTCTCTCCAAGTCAACGCCCACCATCTCGCCGGGCCCCACGACGACGTTCTTGTCCAAGATCGCGTGGCGCACCACGGCCCCGCGACCGATTCGGGTGCCCGGCATGATCACGCTGCCCTCCACGATCGCGCCGTCGTCGACCACGACATTGGACGACAGCACCGAATTGCGCACCGACGCCGCCGAAATGATGCTGCCCGCGCCTACCACCGACTCCTGCGCTGAGCCGCCGTTGACGAACTTCGCCGGCGCCAGATTCGCCGATTCGCCGAGGATCGGCCAGCGCCGGTTGTACAGGTTGAACACCGGGTGCACCGAAACCAGGTCCATATGGGCGTCGTAGAACGCATCGAGGGTTCCGACGTCACGCCAGTAGCCGTGATCGCGCTCGGTGGAACCGGGCACCTCGTTGTCATTGAAGTCGTACACCGCGGCCATGCCGTCGTTCACGAGTCGCGGGATGATGTCGCCGCCCATGTCGTGATCGGAGTGGTCCTCGTCGGCGTCGGCCTTGATCGCGTCTACGAGCACTTTGGTGCTGAAGATGTAGTTGCCCATCGACGCGAACGTCTGCTCGGGATCGTCGGGCGTGCCCGGCGGATCAGAAGGCTTTTCGATGAACGCGCGGATGCGTCCCGACTCGTCGGCGTCTATGACACCGAACGCGCTCGCTTCCGAGCGCGGCACCCGGATACCCGCGACCGTGACGCCCGCGCCGCTCTCGATGTGGAAGTGCAGCATCTGCTCCGGATCCATCCGGTAGATGTGGTCGGCACCGAACACGACGACGTAGTCGGGGTCCTCGTCGTAGACGAGGTTCAGCGACTGCAGGATGGCGTCCGCGGAACCGGTGTACCACCGCGGGCCGAGGCGCTGCTGCGCGGGCACCGGGGTGATGTACTCACCGGCAAGCCCCGAAAGCCTCCAGTTCTGCGAGATGTGACGGTCCAGCGAATGCGATTTGTATTGCGTCAGAACGCAGATCTTCAAATATCGCGCGTTGACGAGATTCGACAGCACGAAGTCGATCAGCCGGTACGCGCCGCCGAACGGGACCGCAGGCTTGGCCCGATCGGCGGTCAATGGGTACAGCCGCTTGCCTTCGCCGCCAGCCAGGACGATACCTAGCACGTGTGGCAGTTCCCGCATGATCCAAACCTATCCGCCCCCGCCGACCGGGGCTAGGCATTCGCAGCTGTCTGTCAAGGTTATTGACACCTAATCGCATTCGAAAACAAGCAAGCGGGCCTGAGATACGGCCTTCTTTTTCGGTACCGTCGTCTCCATGCGGGTGGCGATGATGACTCGGGAGTATCCACCCGAGGTCTATGGCGGGGCAGGCGTTCACGTCACCGAGCTCGTCGCCCAGCTGCGGCACCTGTGCGAGGTCGACGTGCACTGCATGGGCGCGCCCCGCGAGGGCGCGATCGTCGCGCAACCCGATCCCGCGTTGCTGGGCGCCAACCCCGCCCTGTCGACGTTGTCGGCAGACCTCAACATGGCCAACGCCGCGGGTCAGGCCAACGTGGTGCACTCACACACCTGGTACACCGGGATGGCGGGCCGCCTGGCCGCGCTGCTGTACGGCGTTCCACATGTGCTGACCGCACACTCGCTGGAGCCGATGCGGCCGTGGAAGGCAGAACAGCTCGGCGGCGGATACCGAGTGTCGTCGTGGGTGGAGAAGACTGCGGTGGAAGCCGCCGACGCGGTGATCGCCGTCAGCTCGGGCATGCGCGAGGACGTGCTGCGCACCTATCCGGCGCTGGACCCGAACCGGGTGCACGTGGTGCGCAACGGGATCGACACCGAGGTGTGGTACCCGGCCCCACCGGACGCGGGCGAGTCGGTGCTCGCCGAACTCGGCGTGGACATGACGAGGCCGATCGTCGCGTTCGTCGGGCGGATCACCCGCCAAAAGGGCGTCCCGCATTTGATCGCGGCGGCACACAGATTCGCCCCCGATATCCAGCTGGTGCTCTGCGCCGGCGCACCCGACACCCCCGAAATCGCGGCGGAGGTCACCGAGGCCGTGCAGGACCTGGCGCGCAGCCGCACCGGCGTCTTCTGGGTGCGCGAAATGCTGCCGATTTCGAAGATTCGCGAAATTCTTTCCGCTGCAACAGTTTTCGTATGCCCGTCGGTGTACGAGCCGCTCGGTATCGTCAACTTGGAAGCAATGGCCTGCGCCACGGCGGTGGTCGCTTCCGATGTCGGCGGCATCCCCGAGGTGGTGGCCGACGGACACACCGGCGCCCTGGTCCACTACGACGCGAACGACCCGACGGGCTTCGAGTCGCGGCTGGCCGACGCCGTCAACGCGGTGGTGGCCGACCGGCAACGCGCCACGCAATTCGGTCAGGCGGGCAGGCAGCGCTGCATTGACGAGTTCTCGTGGGCGCACATCGCCGAGCAGACCCTCGAGATCTATCGGAAGGTGACGTCCTAGGCGCGAATGCTCGCGCTCCCGCGCCGACTAGCTGGTGACGCCCTTGAGCTCGTCGCCCAGCGCTGCCGCCTCATCTGGGGTCAGTTCGACGACCAAACGTCCGCCGCCCTCCAGCGGTACCCGCATCACGATGCCTCGCCCCTCCTTGGTTGCTTCCAGTGGACCGTCTCCGGTCCGGGGCTTCATCGCCGCCATCGAGTGCTCCCTCCACATGAGCCAGCCCGCACGGTGGGCCTAACGAATCCCCTCTATTGTTCCCTATCCACGGCTTCGCGTGTGCAAAGACCCGGCGATGGCCACCCCGACGCCCCATCGACAGGTCACTGAAATGTCGCTGGCACCCAGCAGTCTGCCGTGTGATCGTCGACCATTCCGGTCGCCTGCATCAGGGCGTACGCCGTCGTCGGCCCGACGAACCGGAAGCCTCGCCGCTTCAGTTCCTTGGCCATCGCGGTCGACTCCGGGGTGACCGCCGGGACGTCGGCCATGGCCCCCGGACGTGGCCTCGGCGGCGGCGCGAAAGACCACAGCAACTCGCCGAAGTCCACATCCAGATCAGCGACCGCGCGGGCGTTGGCGATGGTCGCCTCGATCTTCGCGCGGTTACGCACGATGCCGGCGTCCTCCATCAACCTGGCGACGTCCCGGTCGCGGTAACGTGCGACCCGCTCGACGTCGAACTGGTGGAACGCTCGACGGAAGTTCTCCCGCTTGCGCAGGATGATCAGCCACGACAGGCCGCTCTGAAACGCCTCCAGCGTCACGCGCTCGAACAGTGCAGTCGAGTCGCGCAGCGGCCGGCCCCACTCGGTGTCGTGGTAATTCCGGTAAAGCACGAAATCGTCTGGTGACAAGCGGGATTCGTCGATCCACGCACAGCGGATACGATCGTCCGCGGTCACGGTTCGCCCTCTGCCTCCGACGACGGCAGCGCGTGCGCTCCGCCCTCGATGTGGCGCGGGTCCCCGTCGTCGTCTTCGATCCCGTGTGCCGCACGGACCGCGGCCAACTGCCCGCGCACCAGGTCGAGCTCCTGGCCCAATCGGTCGAGCACCCAGTCCACCTCACTGGTCTTGTAACCGCGCAGCGTCTGGCTGAACTTGACCGCCTCGACATCGGCGCCGGTGACGCCGGAGGCCGGCAATACCGTGGCAGTCGTATCGCGCGGCAACGGCGGCAACGACTCGCCACGTCCGAAGAGCACGCTGCCCAGTGCGAACAGCACGATGGCGATCAGAACCAGCACGACGAGATACAGCAGAACCAGCGTCACGTCCTCGATACTGCCCGATGCCTCCGACAGGCGCCGACAGGCACCGCACCCTCGTACACCCGCGCGCTCCTACAAGGCTGGCCGCAGGCTCTTCATCGGCGGCCGGTCGACGAGCGACACCTCTGAGGTGCGCGGTGTGAAGCCGTCGCCGTCGGCAAAGAACTGTGTCAGGCCGACGCCGGAATCCGGCACTCCGCACCGCGACAACAGCGTCGCGATGACCTGTCGGCTCATCGCGGCAAGCTCGGTCAGCGGCCGGTTGCGGTGTTCCCGGACGCCGAGGTTCACCTGCGCTATCGCATTCAGGCCTAGGCGGTCGTAGGTATCGACCAGCAGGCCGATCTCCACGCCGTAGCCGGGTGCGAACGGCACCGAGGTCAGCAGCTCACGGGTGCCCGCGTATTCGCCGCCCAGGGGCTGCAGCAAGCAGGTCAGTTCGGGGCGCAGCGCGGCGAGCAGCGGCCTGGCCACCAGCTCGGTGACACGGCCGCCGCCGTTGGCGTCCTCGCTGCCGCTGACCTTGAGTGGCCGCCGGTAAAACCCCTTGACCAGGTGCACTCCCTCAGCCGTGAGCAGCGGACCCAGGAGCTTGGGCACGAACATGGGGTCGGGGTCGATCAGGTCGGAGTCGACGAACACGACGATGTCGCCGGTCGTGACGGCCAGCGAGCGCCACAGCACCTCACCCTTGCCGGGCTGCGGTGCGACCTCGGGCAAGGCCACCTCGCGACTGATCACCCTCGCGCCCGCGGCCAGCGCGCGGATCTCGGTGTCGTCGGTCGAACCGGAATCGAGCACGATGAGCTCGTCGACCAGGCCGCCGAGCAGCGGCGTGATGGTCTCGACGACGCTTGCGACCGTCTCTTCCTCGTTGAGGGCGGGCAGCACCACCGAGATGGTGCGTCCGGCCTTGGCGGCCTCGAGTTCGGCGATCGTCCACATGGGCCGGCTCCAGCTGTTGTCGGCCAGCCAAGGGTGTGCCGCGATATCGGTGGCGGCCAGCTCCGTTGGCTGTTCAATTAGCACAGTCATGCCAGTCCCCTCACTGTGCGCGTCGGTGGACGCGTTCCGTGGATCGACGCGACCATTTCCAGTACGCGTCGAGTGGAACCCACCTCATGCACTCGGAACATGGCGGCGCCATCGGCGGCGGCCAGTGCGGTCGCAGCCAATGTGCCTTCCAGGCGTTCAGTCAGGTCCACACCCAGAGTTTCCCCGACGAAATCTTTGTTGCTCAGCGCCATCAGGACCGGCCATCCAGTATTTACAAGGTCTTTTACGTGGCGCAACAAACTAAGACCGTGATAAGTGTTCTTGCCGAAATCGTGGGTCGGATCGATCAAAATGGCGTCCCGCGCGACCCCGGCGGCGACCGCACGCTCGGCCGCGGCGGTCACCTCTGCGATGACATCGTCCACGACGCCTCGTTCGGAGATGCCGTAGTTGACGCGGAACGGGCGAGTGCGGGGCACCGCACCGCCGGTGTGCGAGCAGACCAAGCCGGCGCCGAACTCCGCGGCGACCTCGGGCAGCGCTGCGTCATGACCGCCCCAGGTGTCGTTGATCAGGTCCGCACCGGCTGCGCAGGCCTGCTTGGCCACCACCGCACGCCAGGTGTCGACGCTGATCAGCTGGTCGGGATAGGTGTCGCGGAGCCATTCGATGAACGGTACGACGCGGGCGATCTCCTCGTCGACGTCGACCGAGCTGCCCGGCCCCGCCTTGACGCCGCCGACGTCGACGATGTCGGCGCCGTCGGAGATCACGCGGTGGGCGGCCGTCTTGGCGGCCTCGTCGGTGAAAGTGGCGCCGCGGTCGTAGAACGAATCCGGCGTGCGGTTGACGATCGCCATGATCAGCGCGCGGTCACCGGCCACCGGGCGACCCAAAAACGTCGACTGCACGCCCTCCAGGCTACGGGCCTGCGCGGAAGCGATGAGGTTTCGCCCGCGACAGAGTCAACCCAACGACACTGAGCACCAAGATCTAGAAGAGGAGCCGCGATGAGACGGGTCGTCCTGTTTCACATGTGGTCGCTCGACGGCGTCGCAGAGGAGCCCGGCGACTGGGTTTTCGACGTCGATCAGGCGGTCTTCGACAACATCGCCGAGGTGATCGGCAGCCAGGACGCCGTCCTCCTTGGCCGCGGCACCTATGACTACTGGTCGGGCCACTGGCCCAACGAGGGTGAGGAGCCGTTCCGCAGCTTCATCAATGCCACCACGAAGCACGTGTTCACCTCGAGACCGCTCGACGCGGAGTGGTCGAATTCCGTCGTCGTCGACGCCCCGGCCGAGACGTACGTCCGCGAACTCAAGGAACGGGACGGCGGGGACATCGGCATCCACGCGAGCGTCGGGTTGGCCAAGTCGCTGCACGACGCCGGACTGATCGACGACTACCGGCTGCTGATCGCACCTACGTTCGCCGGGCGCGGGTATCGGATGTTCGACGGCCAGCAGGAACTGCGCCGCTTGAAACTGGTCGATTCGCAGGCGACCGAGACCGGGGCGTTGCTACTGCACTATCGAAGCCGCTAGTTCTTGGGCTTCTTGCCCGCGGCGACCTCTTCCGGGTACTCGTCGTAGAACTCGACGTAGCCCTCCTCGCGACCGGACAGCACGTAGATCGGGTCCTCGATCTTCTCGGCGTCCTCGTCCCCTTCACCCGACGATCCCCCGTAGCCCTCCTTGCGCAGGTCCACCTTCTGGCTCTTGAACGTCGACGTGTGTGCGAGTTCTTTGACCACCCGGACGAACAGTGGCAGAGCGTAGCCGGGCAGCTTGTCGTAAACGGCCTTGGCCAACGCTTTACCGTCGAACTCCTGACCGTCCTTGAGCTGGATCGCCGCCATCCCCGCTCGACCGCCCGCTCCTTCGACCTCGACGCCGAACACCGTGGCTTCCTCGACCTGCGAATCGGTCGACACCGCGGCCTCGACCTCCGTCGTCGCCACGTTCTCACCCTTCCAGCGGAAGGTGTCGCCGAGCCGGTCGGTGAACGCGGCGTGCCCGAAGCCCTGCGAGCGCATCAGGTCGCCGGTGTTGAACCAGCAATCGCCTTCCTTGAAGGCGTCCCGGACCAGCTTCTTCTCGGAGGCCTTCTTGTCGGTGTATCCGTCGAACGGCTGGAAGTTGCTCACCTTCGACAGCAGCAGGCCCGGCTCGCCGGTCTTGACCTTGCGCACGCGACCGTTGTCGTCGCGCACCGGATCCCCGGTTTCGGCGTCGTACTCCACGAAAGCCACCGGCGTCGGGCAGATCCCGGTCGACTTGTCGATGTTGAGGACGTTGACGAATGCGGTGTTGCCCTCGCTCGCGCCGTAGAACTCACACACGCGCGGTATGCCGAACCTCTCGGTGAAGTCGTCCCAGATGGCCGGCCGCAGCCCGTTGCCGATGATCACCCTCACCTTGTGCTTGCGGTCGGTGTCCTTTTCCGGCTGGTTCAGCAGATAGGCGCAGATCTCGCCGATGTAGATGAACGCTGTCGCCTTGTACCTGATCACGTCGTCCCAGAACTTCGACGCGGAGAACGACTTGCCGAGCGCCAGCGTCGCACCGGCGTTGATCGTCGAACCGAGGGCAACCGTCAGCGCGTTGTTGTGGTACAGCGGCAGGCAGCAGTACAGCGCATCGTCGCTGTGCAGCCGCAGGCCGAGCCCGCCGAAGCCGGCGAGCGCGCGCAGCCACCGATAGTGGGTCATCACGCTGGCCTTGGGCATGCCCGTGGTTCCCGAGGTGAAGATGTAGAACGCCTTGTCCTTGGCCAACACCGCGGCCGTCGTCGCCGGGTCCTGGGCGGGTGCGGTGGACGCGAGGCGATCCAGCTCCTCGAGCGTCATCAGCCCGGAGGTGTCGGCGCCGCTCTCGGTGATCGGCTCGATCAGATCCGTTTCGGCGACGATCGCCTTGGCGTCGAGCAGTCCGATGCTGTGGGACAGCACATCGCCGCGCTGGTGGAAGTTCAGCATGCCCGCGATGGCGCCGCATTTGACGATGGCGAGCATCAGCAACACCGTCTGCGGCGAGTTGCGCAGCATGACGCCGACGACGTCGCCGTGCCCGACACCGCGCGCCGCCAGCACCGCGGCGTAGCGATTGGCAGTCTCGTTGGCCTGGCGGTAGGTCAGCTCCTGATCCTCGAACCGAAGGAACGGCCTGTCGCCGTAGCGCGCCGCCCGGTCCTGGAAGACCTTGCCGATCGACGTCTTCGCGGTGGGGCGCGCCATGAAACCGGTCATCGCGCCGCGCAACATCACAGGTACGTCCATCAGCAGATGCGGTACCCGGGTGGCGATGTCGAGCAGACCGACGCTGCTTCGGACGCCGGATTTCTGGTCGGCCATGCGGTGAGTCCCCTCCGGTGTTCACTTACTGAACACCACCCTATCGGCGTGGGTCTCGACGATCACCCACGCGGTTGGCAGGCGGCAAGAGCGGCATCGACGTCGTCGACGACCACCAACCGGTCCAGCGCCCGGTGGGTGACGTAGCCCGTGTCGATCAGCCCGTGCAGCCAAGTGAGCAAACCGGTGTAGTGCCCGAACGGGTCGAGCATCACCACCGGCTTGTCGTGCATACCCAGGTAGCCGGCGGTCCAAGCCTCGAAGAACTCCTCCAATGTGCCGATGCCACCCGGCAGAGCTATGAACGCATCGGCACGGTCCTCCATCGTCTGCTTGCGCTCGCGCATGGTGTCGGTGACGACGAGTTCGTCAGCGTCGACGTCGGCCACCTCGCGATGCACGAGCGCCTTGGGGATCACTCCGACGGTATGGCCGCCACGGGACCTGGCGGCGGCCGCCAACGCGCCCATCGCCGACACGTTCCCGCCGCCGGATACCAGCGTCCAACCACGCTGCGCAATCGCGGACCCGACCTGCTCGGCCAGGGTCAGCAGCTCAGGATGCGTCGGCCCTGACGCGCAGTAGACGCAGACCGCCCATTCTCGGTCGAGTTCGCCGGACACACGCTAAAACCTAGCCATAGACTGCCGCCGTGCCAGTGGAGTGGGTAACCGTGCCGCTTGAACCGGCACTGCAGACACTCGAAGCCGGCTGGGGAACTCGCGCCGGAACAGTGATCATCGGCCCCGCCGGAGTCGGCAAGAGCACGCTGGCACGCGCCGCGGTTGCGCGTCTGGGGACCGAATTCGACCGGGTGGATTGGGTGATTGCGACCGCGCCCACCGCCACCATTCCGTTCGCCGCATTCAGCCACCTCATCGAGGTACCGGACACCGGCAAGACCGCGGAGGTGTTGCGGAACGCTCGTAAGTCACTCGGCGACGGCCGCCTGTTGGTGGTGGACGACGCCCACCTGCTGGACAAGCTGTCGGCGGCTCTGGTCCATCAGCTGGCCGTGAGTGGCGCAGTCAAGCTCATCGTGACGGTTGCGCCCAACGGACCTGTGGCCGAGGAGGTCTCGGCGCTCTGGGACGATGACCTGCTCGACCGAATCGAGCTGCAACCCGCCGGCCACGACGACAGCAGAGTAGCGACGCTGGTCGAGCAATTCGTCGCGGCGCTACCCCCCACCGCTCACCGGGTCTTGGAATACCTGGCCGTCGACGATCCGCTCCCGCTGGCTCAAATCTCCGGGTTGGTGAGCCGCGAAGCCGTCGCCGAGGCGGAGGCCGCAGGCGCGATCGTTGTTGACGACGACCAGGTGCGACCCGCCCATCCGCTGTTCGTCGACGCCGTGCGCGACGCACTGGGTGGACCGGACCTGCGCCGACTGCGCACAGAACTCGTCGAGCGCCTGGGCGCCGCACCCCCTCGAGACGTGGTCGACCTGCTGCGACTGGCCGTGCTCGCCCTGGACGCCGACCGGCCGCAGCCAACCGCCGAATTGGTCAAAGCCGCCCAGGAAGCGCTCCGCCTCGGCGACCTCGAGCTATCCGAGCGTCTCGGACGGGCCGCGCTGCAACGTGCGGCGTCCCTGCCCGCCCGGCTGACGCTCGCCTACGCCCTGGCCTGGCAGGGTCGCGGCCGCGACGCTGATTCCGTTCTGGCGCAAGTGGATCCGTCGACCCTGTCCGAAGCCGAGTTGATGGCGTGGGCGTTGCCGTTGGCCGCCAACCAATTCTGGATGCTGTCAGAGCCGGAAAAGGCGACGGCGTTCCTGAAGTCGACGCGAAACAAGGTGTCCTCGCCCGCCGCCCGAACCACCCTGGATGCGTTGTCGGCGACGTTCGCGATGAACGCAGGCGGTCCGGCCCGGGCACTGCAGATTGCGGACGAGGTCCTGAAGTCCCCGGCGGCCGACGACACCGCGATCGGGTGGGCATCGGCGGCCGCGGCGTTGAGCTCGGCCCGCATGGGACGGTTCTCCGACGTCGACACATTCGCCGAACGGGCCATCGCCGCCGGGCATCCGGGACTGCTGCGGTTCACCAGTGGCTTCGGCCAGACGACGGCGCTGCTGATGGCGGGCGACCTGGACAGCGCACAAGATCTGGCTCAGCAGCTCACCGACTTCGCGCAGCTGCAACAGCCCGGCCGCGCCATCGGCGAGGTGCTGGTGGCCGACGTGCTGATCGCAAAGGGCGAACTCGAGTCGGCGGTTCGGCTGCTGCGCCGGGCTGCGGCGGCCCTGGCGCCGACAGGTTATTCGTGGGGCCCGCTGGCGTGGATGCTGTTGGCGCAGGCACTCGGCCAGCAGGGCTCGACGGTCGAGGCGGGAAAGGCGTTGTCACGCGCGGAATCTCGGCACGGCTTGAAGTCGATGCTGTTCGCGCCGGAACTCGCGCTGGCACGCGCGTGGACGATGTCGGCGCGGGGCGACGAGCACGGCGCCGTGACGGCGGCACGCGACGCGGCGCGCAGCGCCGAGCGTGGCGGACAGACGGCGGTCGTACTGCGGGCCCAGTTCGATGCGGCCCGGCTCGGCGACCTTCGCGCAGCCGACGCTATCGCACGGGCGAGCGTTGAATGCGACTGCGCGCTTGGACAATTGGCGCTCAGCTACGCACGCGCACTTGTCGGCCGCGACGCGGCGGGCCTGCGCGAGGCGGCACAGCGATTGACGGCCATCGGGATGCACCGCGCGGCCGCCGACGCCGCCGCACAGGCAGCCGACGCCCAAACCGACTAGAGCCTGCGGCCCAGATCCTCTTCGGCGGCGTGACGCGGCTGCTCGGGTGGTGCGACAGGCGCCGGGCCCGCACCGGACGCGCTCTCCCGAGGTCCGGAAGCCAGGTTGCTGTCGTCAGCACGTTGCAACGGCTCGCGGTGCTCTTGCTCCGGTGCGGGCGGTTCGTACGGGCGATCTTCCCGAGCGGCGCGCTCCTCGAGGCGTTCCACCCGCTCTTCGAGCGGGTCACGGCCCGGCTGCCCGGGATGCTGACCCGGCACACCCGGTGGTGGAGCACTCCCGGCAAGCGCCGCACCGACCGGCGCACCGCCGACCGGAGACTGACCAGACTCGCCGCCTCCGCCGCCCTGGGCGGCCTTCATCGCCTGTTCGATCAGCGATCCGAACATGCCCGACCCACCCTGGGCCGCCTGCGAGGGCGCCCCGGCCAGCTGGCCCGCTTGCTCGCCGAGCTTGCCCAGCATGCCGACAACCTGACCGACGGACTGCGATCCGGACTCCTCGGACGCCGCGTACGCCACCTGTGCTTCGCCCACCTTTCCGGAGTACGTGTGCTCCTTCGCCTGCAGCGCCGCGACATTGGCTGTCAACTGGGCGGCCAGCGTGGGAAGCACGGCGGAGATCGTCGCACTCATCGCGTCCGGACCCGGCGGAAGCATTGGTATCTCGGGTAATTCGACCGAAGCCGCGCTCCAGCTGATGCCCTCGGGCTTCTTCAGTGGGCCAAGCGACACAGTCCTCCCCTATCACCAGTCATCGTCTACGTCGTCCTCGTCGAGATCATGGTCGAGCGGTGCGGGCACCGCCAGGCCCGGCGACGTGCCGCCGCTCTCGCCGCGCATACCGCCCATCATCGGGCCCATGCCGCCCATCCCGGCGCCCGCGGCCATCGGCGCTACCCCGCCGACCGCACCGGCGCCTGCCAGCGCGCCATCGGGCGGGGCGGTGGACACCGGCTTGGCATTGCCAACGAGGTTCGCCATCAACGGCGTCTGCGACGGCACCCCGCCCGAGCCGGGCAGCGATGCCGCGCGCACCATGCCGGAGCCGCCGCCCGCACCGCCGCCGCCCGCCAGCGGGTGATTGGAGAAAGCCGAGAACGGCAGCCCGGCCGCGCCCATCGAATCCGATTTGCCACCCTGCCCGAACATCGACGTCAGCTGCTGCAGCGGTTGGGACAGCTGCTGCAACGGCTGCATCATCTGCTGGGGTATCTGCATCAGCATCTGCGGGAGCTGACCCGCCATCGACCCCAGCTGGCTGAGCATCTGCATCGCCTGGTCAGAGCCACCACCGGCTTGTTTGGCAGCCTCCTCGGTGGAGTCCTGGGCCTCTTTGGCGCCGGGCACCGTCGGGGCGCCGGGCAGTGGGAGGCTGGGCGGCACGCCAAGGGTGTTGGCGAGCTCGGTCGTGTTGGTGGTCACGTTGGCCATGTTCTGCGAAAGACCCATCATGACCCGGCTGCGGGCCAGCTCGGCGGCGTTGGGGAGGGGCATCGCGGCGATCGCTTCGGCTTCGGCCTGCGTCTCCTGCGCGATGGTGTTGGCCAAAAGTTTCGTCTTCACAACGGAAGCCTCCATGGCGCGCAGCTTGACCGCGATCGCGGTGGCGTGCGCGGCGTTGGCTTCGTGACCGCCAATGATCGTGGTCGCCTCGCCCGCGGCGGCCATCGATCCCGAGCCTTCCCACACATCGGTGAGCTTCATCAGCTGCCCCTGCTGCTGAGGGACCACCGTGCCGCTGATCTTCGCGGCAAGCGCCTCGAACTTGGCGGCCGTCGCCGCCAGCATCTCCTCGTCGACGTTCGGCCAGCCCGGGCCGGTCACTGTCTGACCCCCGTACGGGCTCGTATCGGGCTCGATCGCCATAGGGACCAAATTTACCGTGCCCGCGGTAGCTGCCGGTCCACAAATTCTGGCCGTCGAGATCGGCGATCAGCGCGGACTAGTCGAATGCAACCGTCCGAGCGATAGCCGCAGGGTGCGCTGGACTCCGATCTCCGCCAGGAACCGCTCGTCGTGGCTGACCACCACGAACGCCCCCTGATAGGCGTTCAGCGCCGATTCCAGCTGCCCGACGCTGACCAGGTCGAGATTGTTGGTCGGCTCGTCGAGCAATAGCAGCTGCGGCGCCGGTTCGGCGTAGAGCACGCATGCCAGCGTCGCGCGCAACAGTTCGCCGCCCGAGAGCGCCGAGACCGGCAGGTGGATGCGGTTGCCGCGAAACAGGAACCGGGCCAGCAGGTGCATCCGCCGGGTTTCGGAAAGGCTGGGCGCGTACGCGGCGAGGCTTTGCGCGACGGTGGCGTCGGGGCTGAGCAGGTCGAGTCGCTGAGACAGATACGCCACGCGGCCGTCGGCACGGGCGACGGTTCCGGAGTCGGGCGCCGCTTCCCCTGAATCTGATGTCGCCGCCGGGGCGGCTCCGGCGATGATGCGCAGCAGCGTCGACTTGCCCGCGCCGTTGGGCCCGGTGAGCGCGATGCGTTCAGGGCCGCGGATGGTCAGATCGGCATCGGTGACCAGCGCCCGGCCGCCGCGGTGCGCGGTCAGGCCTTCGGCCCGCACGACCATGCGCCCAGCGGGAACGTTCGTCTCGGGAAGCTCCAGCACCAGCACGTCGTCATCGCGCAGTGCGCGTTCCGCCTCGTCGAGACGGTTCTTGGCGTCGGCGACACGCGCCGCGTTCACCCCGTCGATCCGGCCTGCGGACTCCTGCGCTCTGCGCTTCATCGCGCCCGCGACGATCTTCGGCAGCCCGGCATCCTTGATGTTGCGCGCGGCCGTGGACGACCGCTTCGCCGCGCGCTCGCGCGACTGCTGCATTTCGCGCTTCTCGCGCCTGAGGTGTTGTTCGGCGTTGCGGATGTTGCCCTCGGCGACCCGCTGCGCCTCGCTGACCGCTTCTTCGTACATCGTGAAATTGCCGCCGTAGAAAAGCATTTCGCCGTGTTCGATGTCGCCGCCGGGGCGGCTCCCGCGGTGCAGCTCGGCGATGCGGTCCATGCGGTCGAGCAGCACGCGGTCGTGGCTGACCAGCAGCAGACAGCCGGTGAAGTCGTCGAGCGCGTCGTACAACTTGTGCCGGGCGTCGACGTCGAGGTTGTTGGTCGGCTCGTCGAGCAGCAGGACGTCGGGTTGTGCGAGCAGTTGCGCGGCCAGCCCGACGGAGACGACCTCGCCGCCGGACAGCGAGCCCAGCCGCCGGTCGAGCTCGAGGTGGCCAAGGCCGAGCCGGTCGAGCTGGACGCGGCCGCGTTCCTCGACATCCCAGTCGTCGCCGATCGCGGCGAACACGTCGTCGCCGGCGTCACCGTCGGCCAACGCGTTGAGTGCGTCGATGACGTGCGCTATGCCGAGCACTTCGGCGACGGTCTTGTCCGTAGTGAATGGCAGCGTCTGCGGCAGATAGGCGACGGAGCCGTCGACGCTGATCGAACCGCCGGTGGGTTTGCGATCGCCGACGATCAGCTGCAGCAGCGTGCTCTTACCCGCGCCGTTGGGGGCGACCAGGCCGGTGCGGCCCTCGCCGAGGGTGAACGTCAGATCCGTGAACAGCGGGGTGCCGTCTGCGAACGCGAATGACAAAGCAGAACAAGTGATGGAAGACATGCGAGAGATCTCTCGTAACTGAAACGACTGAAATCGGATTGCCGGAGTCGTTGTCTCACCGCACGCTTCCAGCGTACGGACGCGGTCAACCGATTAAATATCTCCGCAGCGTGTCGGTGGCCGCGGTGATGGCTGCGGTGTCGACGCGCTCGTCGACCCGGTGGGCAAGGTTCGGATCACCGGGCCCGTAGTTGACGGCGGGGATGCCGAGCGCCGCGAACCGTGCGACGTCGGTCCAGCCGTACTTCGCCCGCACCTGTCCCCCGGCGGCATCCACCAGCGCCGCGGCGGCGGGTGCGCTGAGGCCCGGCAGGGCACCGCTGGCCGAGTCGGTCAGCTCGATCTCGACATCGAGCCCGTCGAACACCTCGTGCACATGCGCGGTGGCGTCGGCGACGCTGCGGTCCGGGGCGAACCGGAAGTTGACCGTCACCGAGGAGGCATCGGGAATCACGTTGCCCGCGATCCCGCCGTCGATGCGCACCGCCGACAACCCCTCGCGATACGTGCAGCCGTCGATGTCGACGTTGCGCGCCTGATACGCCGAAAGCCGGTCCAGCACGGCGCCGAGCTTGTGGATTGCGTTGTCGCCCAACCAGGATCGCGCCGAGTGCGCACGGGTGCCCGCGGCTCTGATGACGACGCGCAGCGTGCCCTGGCAGCCGGCCTCGATGTACCCGCCGGAAGGCTCGCCGAGGATGGCCACGTCGGCCTGCAACCACTCGGGCAGCTCGCGTTCGATGCGGCCGAGACCGTTGGCCGCCGCCTCGATCTCCTCGCAGTCGTACATCACGAGCGTGATGTCGTGCTGGGGCTCGGTGACCGTCGCGGCCAGGTGCAGGAAGACGGCGTCCCCGGATTTCATGTCCGACGTGCCACAGCCGTGCAGTTCGCCGTCGGCCATCCGGCTGGGCAGGTTGTCGGCGGCGGGAACGGTGTCGATGTGTCCGGCGAGCAGCACGCGCGACGGCCGGCCCAGGTTGGTGCGGGCGAGCACCGCGTCGGCGTTGCGCACGATCTCGAATCCGGTCGTCTGCTCGCGCAGGGCGGCCTCGATCTCGTCGGCGATGCGTCGCTCGCTGCGCGATTCGCTGGGGATGTCCACCAGCGCCGCGGTCAAGGCGATCGGGTCGCCGTGCAGATCAAGAGCCACCTGCCTGACGTTAGTCTGAGCGGCGTGACTTCTGCTGCAGGTATAGGCCTGGCGACACTCGCGGCCGACGGAACCGTCCTGGACACGTGGTTTCCGGCACCGGAACTGGGCCCAGAATCGGGCACGGACGGCCCCGCGGGCACGACCCGGCTGTCGGTCGCCGAGATTCCGGAAGAGCTGGGCGTACTGACCGGCCCCGACGAGGACCGTGGCGTCGAAATCGTGGCCGTCCGCACCACCATCTCGTCACTGGAGGACAAGGCCACCGACGCCTACGACGTGTATCTGCGGTTGCACCTGTTGTCCCACCGGCTGGTGCCGCCGCACGGACTGAACGCCGACGGCTTCTTCGGTCTGCTGACCAATGTGGTGTGGACCAATCACGGACCGTGCGCGGTCGAAGGCTTCGAGATCGTGCGGGCGCGACTGCGCCGACGCAGCCCGGTGACCGTCTACGGCGTCGACAAGTTCCCCCGAATGGTGGACTACGTGCTGCCGTCGGGAGTGCGCGTGGCCGACGCCGACCGTGTGCGCCTTGGCGCGCACCTGGCCTCCGGCACCACGGTGATGCACGAGGGCTTCGTCAACTTCAATGCGGGGACCCTGGGCAATTCGATGGTGGAGGGCCGCATCTCGGCGGGCGTGGTCGTCGGGGACGGCTCCGACGTCGGCGGCGGCGCGTCGATCATGGGGACGCTGTCGGGTGGCGGGACCGAGGTGATCTCGGTGGGCCGGCGCTGCCTGCTCGGTGCCAATGCCGGGCTGGGTATCTCGCTGGGCGACGACTGCGTGGTCGAGGCCGGTCTCTACGTCACCGCGGGCACCAAGGTGCAGACCGCCGACGGCCAGACGGTCAAGGCGCGCGAACTCTCGGGTGCCAACAATCTGCTGTTCCGGCGCAATTCGGTGACCGGAGCCGTAGAGGTGGTCAAACGGGACGGCACCGGCATCACGCTGAACGAGGCCCTGCACGCCAACTGAGCGCGTCAAATCTCCTCAGCCCGTCGCGTTCGGTTTCAGCGGCGGGCAGCGGCCCTGGTCATCGGTTGCCAGTTCGAAATGCCAGATCTCATTGGCATAGATCTGGCACAGGCCGAACGGCCTGCCGTTGGCGATCAACCACTTGTCGGCTTCCACCGGGGTGATGTCGACGGCCTTGCCCTCGACATGTTTGGACGTGTCCGGCGACGCGACGAACTGCCGTGCCACGTCGACGCTCCCGTAGGTGCGCACCCCGTCATCGAACAAGCGCTGCTGGAATCCCCTTGTGCGCCAACCCGAATTGATACGGATGTCGACGTTCTCGGTCGCGGCTTGGCGCGTGGCTTCCTGAATCGCGGACAGCAGTGCGGGGTCCAGCAGTCCGACGATGGGGTTGGCCACGTCGAAGGGGCTCAACGTGACTCCGTCGGGCAGCCAGCCGCCGAAGGTGTCGATCGCTCCCGTTCCGATGTCGAGCGATCCGCCGGTGTCGCCGGGCGGCGGCGGTGGCGGCGGTTGCGCGTGCGCCGTCGCACACGAAGCCAGCAGCAGCGCGCCCACTACCACGGACACGCGGAACACCCGCACGGTCAATCGTCTGTGGCAGCGAGAATGCAGAATTCGTTGCCCTCCGGGTCCGCCAGCACTACCCAGCTCTCGTCGCCCCGCTGCCCGACGTCGACCCGTCGCGCACCAAGGGCCAGCACCCGATCCACCTCAGCCTGCTGATCGTCGGGACGGAAGTCGAGGTGAATGCGGTTCTTCACCACCTTCTCGTCGGGAACCGCGATGAAGATCCAGTTCACTCCGGCACCGGGAGGTGCGTGCAGCACGACGTCGCCGTCCTCATCGACGTCGTGCGGCCAGTCCAGCACCTGTGACCACCAGCGACCCAGAGCAGTGGCGTCGCGGGCGTCGATACAGATCTCGTCGAATCTCAAGCCCATTACTCTGCTCCCCCTCGTTGCGCCAACTCCTTCTTCAACACCTTTCCCATGGCGTTGCGCGGGAGGCTCTCGACCACCCGCACCTCCCGCGGTCGCTTGTGCACCGAAAGCTCCTGGGCGACAAAGTCGATGAGCGCCTGCGGATCGGCGTCGCCGACGACGAACGCGACGATGCGCTGGCCGAGATCGCCGTCCGGGACACCCACCACGGCGGCTTCCGTCACGCCGGCGTGCCCGAGCAGCGCGGTCTCGATCTCCCCGGCACCCACCCGAAAACCGCCGGTCTTGATCAGGTCGACCGACTCGCGGCCGACGATGCGGTGCATACCGTCGGCATCGACGACCGCAACGTCGCCGGTGTGATACCAGCCGTCGGTGTCCAGCACCTCGGCGGTCGCGTCGGGACGATTGAGGTAACCGTCGAACAATGTGGCACCCCGAAGATGAAGCCGTCCAATGGTTTCACCGTCATGCGCCACCGCAGCACCGGACTCGTCGAGTAGCCGCGTCTCGATTCCCGTCAGCGGCAGGCCTACCCACCCAGGGCGACGCTCACCGTCGGCGCGCGTGCTGATCGTGATCAGTGACTCGGTGGACCCGTAGCGTTCGATGGGTCGGTGCCCCGTCAGTTCGGCGAGCCTCTCGAACACGGGCACCGGCAGCGGTGCGCTGCCGGAAACCAGCAGGCGAGCGGACGCGAGCGCCGACGCCGCCGCGGAGTCCTCCGCAATCCGCGACCACACGGTGGGAACGGCGAAGTACAGCGACCCGCCAGCGGCGGCGTAGAGGTCGGGTTTCGGTTTTCCGGTGTGCACGAACCGATTTCCGATGCGCAGCGAACCGAGCAGACCGAGCACCAAACCGTGCACGTGGTACAGCGGCAGTCCATGCACCAAGGTGTCCTCGGGCGTCCACTGCCAAGCCTGCGCCAGGGCGTCGATGTCCGCGGCCACGGCGCGCCGGCTCACGATCACTCCCTTGGGCGGACCCGTGGTGCCCGACGTGTAGATGATCAGTGCCGTCGCATCGGGGTGCGGTTCGCCGTAGCGGTGCCACGAGCGTGCGTGCATCCGCACGGGTATGTGTTGCAGCCCGCCGGTGTCCGCCGGCTTCTCCCCCAGCCACGCCTGTGCTCCGGAGTCGGTGAGGATGTGTGCACGTTCGGCAACTCCGACGTCGGCGGGCACCGGAACCACGGGCACCCCGGCGATCAGGCAGCCCGTCACCGCGAGCACGGTCGTGGCCGTCGGGGTCGCGAGCACGGCGACACGGTGTGCACCGGCCACCCGCTCGGCGACCGAGGTCGCGGCTCCGACCAGGTCGCTACGGCTCAGCACCGCTCCGTCGATGCGCACGGCGTCGCCGATGTCGGCGCCTGCCGCCACTGTCGCGGGGTTCAAGGAGGACAGCAGCACGTTCGTGAGGATACTGGGCGCGTGGATTTCATCGAGACAGTTGCTTCGCGGCAGATCTACCGGAACAACTGGTTCTCGCTGCGTGAAGACGATATTCGTCGGCCCGACGGCAGCGACGGCATCTACGCTGTCGTCGACAAGCCGACGTACGCGCTGGTGATCGCGCAGGAAGGCGATCGGCTCCACCTGGTCGAGCAGTATCGCTACCCGTTGGGCATGCGGCGCTGGGAGTTCCCCCAGGGCACCGTGCAGGACGACACCGATCCCGAGCCGTTCGAGCTTGCCGCGCGGGAACTGCGTGAGGAGACGGGACTGCGTGCAGAGGCGATGACGATCATCGGGCAGCTCGACGTCGCGCCGGGGATGAGCAGCCAGCGCGGCCTGGTGTTTCATGCGACGGGTATCACCGAAGGCGAACACGCCCGTGAACACGAGGAACAGGACATGCGCAGCGCATGGTTCGCCCGCACCGAGGTGGAGCGGATGATGCGCGACGGCGACATCACCGACGCCCAGTCCATCGCGGCGTATGCGCTGTTGCTGTTGTCGCAGACGCCGGCTTCCCGATGAGTTTTGAGCCGTGCCGTGGTCTGCCCCCGTATGAGCGATGAGGCGACCATCCGCAAACTGATCACCGATTGGACCGCGGCGGTCCATACGGGCGATCTTGATTCTGTGCTGGCAGACCACGATTCGGACATCGTGATGTTCGATGTCCCACCGCCGTACCGGGGTGTGCGCGGCATGGACGAATACCGGGGTTCCTGGCCGCCGTCCTTCGAGTTTCAGCGTCAGGGCGCGTCATTCGACATCGAAGAACTCGACGTGACGGCGGGCGAGGATGTCGCGTTCGCGTGGGCGCTGCTGCGGTGCGGCAAGCCCGAGGAATTCGAGTCCAAGCCCGACAACAGGCTGAGGCTGACGATAGGGCTGCGCAAGCGCGACGGCCGCTGGGTCGTCACCCACGAGCACCACTCGTTCTGCTTGACCGACTAATGGGAGTCGATCGGCGTGGCGTTGACGAGTTTGAGTTCGTGGTCGCGGG
>NZ_JAMQTI010000045.1:0-25019 GCF_032883055.1 Mycobacterium sp. 29Ha | reverse complement strand
ACACCGGGCAACAGAGTCCCACAACGACTGGACCACTACGACGGGCTCACCTCAGCCGGCCGAGGTAAACGAGAGTTCTCGAGTGCAGCTAACGCGGCGACTTCATCGAGCCGGGTGACTTTCCCTGGTTCGACGACGTGAAGCGCCTCACCCGCCGCGAACGTTTCTGGGAGTACATCGAGGATTCGACGAGCCAATTCTGAGCGGTCTTCAGTCGTACGTGCTGCGCGCAGCGAACGTTCGATAACTGTGGAGAGATGTCGTGCGATCGCCAGGCTCTGTTCCGCGTCGTCGACGTTGCTGTACTCAGCGCGCGCACTATTCTCAAGCGACAGCTGCTGAACGAGACTCTCGGTCAGCAGCGTTTCATAAACCCCCATGTCCACGTGGCGGAGGGTAGTAGACGTGTCCGATAAATCTTCTCAGGACTCGACGCAAACAACCCGTGAATGCAGTTGACCTTCGCTTTGCGGATAGCTAGCAGGAGGAACGGCCTGTCTCGCCCCAGGAACTTAAGGGCGTCCGCAAATTCCCACCTCACATGTCGGCGGGATGCGACATACTCGGCTCTCGAACGCCCGGCGCGGTGGCGGCGTCAAGACGGATCGATGAATCGGAGCATGCATGAAGGTCGTGTTTTTGCACGGCATCGGCGAGGGAGACCCCAACTACGAATGGCTGGAGGGTCTGAATCGCGGGCTGGTACAAGCGGGCCATCAGCCAATCGACCGAGAACAAGTCATCGCCCCGCGTTACAGCTCATACCTGCGGACCGAGGCGAGAGCAGGAAAGCTGCCACCACTTACCTATAAACCGGTGGATGAAGCGCGCGCACGTTTCGACTTCGAACGAAGGCAAGCTCGGGTACAACGTCTGCTGCAGGTTCAATCCGGGGTGCGTCCGTTTGGCTTCAACATGATCCCCGACGTCGTCTGGGAAGCCGCGCCGGGGTTGGCATTCGGGCACTTACCGATCATGAACCTCGACCAGGTGAGAACGTACGTGCGCGACGAAAAAGTCCGTGCGGACGTGATGAACCACATTCTTGACTTTCTTCCTACCTATGGCGATGTGCTGCTGATCGCTCACAGTCTTGGGTCCGTCATCGCCATCGACCTCCTCGACCATCTGCATGAGAACCTGCACGTACGGCGATTCATCACGATCGGCAGCCCGGCCAATATTCGAGCGCTGCACGAGGGCAGCGAGCGCCTGCTAAAGAAGTTTCCGTATGCGCGAGTGGACGACTGGTCGAACTTCATCAACGTGCGCGACATCGTCACGGGAGGCCGGGGCCTGGCGAGGATCTTCCCGGGGGCACAAGACTTCCTGCTCGACGGGATCAGTGGCCATGACGCCAGCACCTATCTTGGAGATCCTGCAGTATCCAGTCTGGTCGCTGACGCGCTCTACCCGTCCAAGGACCTTGCGCCCGCGAGTGCCGATATCGCGGTTCGGATGAGTGATGGAGAAGCGTCGACTCTGCTGCTGCAGCATTTCGCTGAGGCGGTTGCACGCAACATCAAAGACGCCGGACGAGCCGAGCGCTATCGCGCCACGTTGAAGATTCTTCGCGAGGATCTTGCCGCACAGCTCGTTCAACAAGTGTCGGCTGGACAACCGCTGGCGCCCGAGATGCGTGAATTGATCGCAGGCAAGTTGCCGCGATTGCCACACCGTTGGGAAGTTCATGAGGCCGTCGGTGAGCTCGTGGTACTGGCCCTGACGAACTGCGTTACCCCTTATGAAATCGATCCCGGTGACGCGCCCAAGAAGGCGCTCGAGGACATTGCCGTCGAGCTCGGGTTCCGGCGACAAATCGGCAGAGCGGTGGCGGATGCAATCAATGATGTCCAGGCATGCGTCTCAAGCAAGGGGGGCGTGCCGTGGGGTCGGGTGTTAACGGCAGCTGCAGGAGTGGCGTTAATCGCGGCGGGGCCAGTGGGACTCGCTGTGGCGGCACCAGCGGGCGTATTCGGCGGCGCAGCGATCGTCGGAGGATTGGCGGCATTCGGCCCGGGCGGGATGGTCGGCGGGCTGGCGATGCTCGGCGGCTTGGCGGGCGGAGGAGCCGCAGCTGCGGCCGCGGCAATCGCAGGCGGATCTGGTAACGATACGGTAGCGCCGAACCTTGGCAAACTAATGATGCGCGTTGCGACTGAGCATGCACGTAAGCAGCTGGACCTCCCCTTCGACAGCACGCTGTGGTACCAACTCACCGACTTCGAGTGCCAAATCTCGGCAGTCATCAACCGGCTCAATGCCTTCGACGATCCAAAGTCAACAGCACTTGCTCAGCTCACCGCTGCGCAAGTGGCGGTGAATGCGTTATTGCGCTTCATGATTGAAAAAGGACTGTCACCAGATGCGATTACTGACGGTGAACCTAAGGTCATCAGCAGCTGATATGGGACTTATCCGAGCGCTCGACGGAGTGAGACGTGTTTGATCGAAGCGACGACGAGTGGGACGCGATCGTGGCAGACACTCAAGCTTTTCTCGAGGACCGGGCCCGCTCGCGTCGCGTCACGAGTTACACAGAAGTCAACACTGCGCTCGCGGCCGCCGGTCATAGGCCGTTTGATTTCTCCACGCAGAAGGATCGCAATGCCATCGGGGCGGCGCTGGGCGATGTCGTAAATCGGTCCGTCGCCGAAACCGGTCTAATGCTCTCAGCGATCGTGACTTATATCGACAGAAACGATGCTGGACCCGGCTTCTACAGCCTGGCAATCCAACTCGGCCTGCTCCCGAACACAGCGACCCAGGACGACAAATTGGCGTTCTGGTCCAGTCAGGTCGGCAAGGTCCACGACCTTTACGCCAAACCGCGCCGGCGTGTCTAGGCGCTGCGGGCCCTCTAAATTCGCCGCACGTCTGCCACGTCGCCTGCAGAGCACCTCTCGAATTCCAGGCGACCATGTCGAGCAATAGTTGTGACAAAACCACCCGTCGGATCCGCCGTAGACCAGCAGACGATATCGCAAAGGCTCGGGGTAGCGAATTCAGGACTTTTGCGGGGCACCGGCGATCACTTCACCGTCATGAAAGCCTGTGAGCTCGGCAGCACCCCGCTGGCAACTTCACAAATCCGTCGGGAGCTCGGTGTGCAGCTCGAAGCAGCTCTCGCGCCACCCGAACGGTCGATGTGGCCATGCGTTGTTGGACGAGGTTCTCAGCAACCACACGCCTCCGGACTTCAGTCCAGTTATCGGTGACTACAGCAACCTGAGCAACGGCGATGGCCTCGTCGACGAACGGGCCGCCCGTGGTGAATGACAACCGATACTCAGCGTCGGACACAGAACCCCGGTACTTGCTGGACGACCAAACGACCCGTTCGCCACCATCTGCAATCGCACCGACATCGGACAGATTGCGATGGCGAAGCATTGGCGTTCTTCCGGACTTCACGGTGAAGCTGACTCATGCGCGTTTCACGCGGTTGCAAGTGCGTCAGCTGTCAGCAATATTCCGCAGCAGTTCCCGGGTCATCGTCAGCGGATGGCTGGGGAACTGCTCATCAAAGTCGGGTAGTTCGCTCATGTTCATCACGAAGCCGGTGGTGGAGTGGTCAAAGGGGTCGTGGGCCCAGCCGCCGGTCGGGTCGCCTGCGGTTGGCTCGTGAAGCATGTTGTGGCGTTGCGCCATTTCGTACACGATGGCTTCCCGCGTGCCGGTGAGATCGCCCTCGTCGAAGTGTCCCCGGATCTGCAGCGTGCGCTCGCCGATCAGGTGCAGTGTCAGGTTGTAGTGGACGCCCCTGGGGTCGCCGGGGATCTTCATGAGGCTATAGACGTACGGGACACCGGAGGTCGTATGTCCCGCATCGACCCCAATCAGGCCGGCTTCGCCCGCACGGACCTCGTCAGCGCCGCGCAGACCCGCGATGACCGCCTGTTGATCCAAGGGCATCGCCGCGCCGGGGGGGATGGAGTGCATCATCAGGAAACCCTTAGCCCCGTCGTTGAGCGTGAAGCCGAACACGCGGGTATCGGGGGGATCATCGGGCATCGTCCTCAGCGGTTGCCAGCGGTCGGCCAGCTCAAAGGTCGGCCCGCCGGACCACAGGCTGATCTGCATCGTCGTCTCCCTGAAGAACTGGGTGGTGCGCGGCTCGGGTAGCGGTCGGCGGGGCGGCGAGGTCTGTTACAGCTCGAACCACTCCAGGGGGCGGCGCAACTGGCCGCCACTGTAACCCTTGGCGATGTGCTGCTGGATCTCCTCGGCGAGGTCGGCGAGTTCCGCGCTCACGCTGTCCTCGGTCTCGTCCCAGACGACACGGGCATCTGCGTCGATCTCGCCGGTAGCGACGATACGGCCGCGGGCTCTGTCCTCGATATGGAATGGTCTGCTCACGGACAGCCATGCTGCCACACCGCCCCGACGATTCCCGATCCCGGCGAGGCCGAAATGGGTTGCGCGATAGACCGATGCATGGTTGACCCAAAAAGTGGGGACCCGCGAACCCGAACGGCTGCTCCCCCGCAGGCGGATGGCTCATTCTGCGGGGAACCGTTCGAGGAAGGGGGTGGAATGGCGGGTGATTCCGCAGGGCCGGGTGGCGGGTTCCGGCAGCGATTGCGCCGGAAGCTGGGTCTGGACGAGGGGTACGGCGAGGCGGGCGAGCCGGACCCCGTGGAGCACGCCGCCGCGGTGGTGCGCAGCTACGGTGCGGGCGGCTACACCGGCTCGGCGTTCGACACCTACGGCCACAACGACCCCGTCCGGATCAAGTCCGATGACCTGATCGCGCTGAGCATGCTGTCGATCCAGATCCGGGAGCAGAGCACCTCGGCGCTGCGCCCGAGTTCGATCCTCACCCTCGACTCTCGGGCCGGCCGGATCACCAAGCTGCTCGGGCAGGTGCCGGCTGGCCGCGAACTTCACACGCTCGCGGAGCCAGAGTTCGAGCGGTGGCTGGGCCCCGGATCCCCGGGCGAAGAGCTCTATTGGCTGCTGCGCAACGACGCGTCGATACCGCGCGTCGCGGTGTACAAGCTGCTGGCTCGAAAACGGCTGGGGCTGCTACCTATTCGCGACACCGTCGTCGAGAAAGCCCTTGGACAAAAGGCTGCTCCCTGGTGGCGGCCGTGGTGGGAAACCCTGGCCGCCGATCCCGACCTCGTGGCACGCCTCGGCGAGATCCGGCAGCGCTCCGGGTCAGGGCACCTGAGCCTGCTGCGGGTCGCCGACATCGTCGTCTGGATGACGCATCGGCCCTCGGACGACATCGGGCCGGAATAGCCCCCAGAGGGGCGGACTGCCCATAACTGCCCGGAGTGTCATAAAGACGGCAGCCGCGCCATGCCACAGAATGAACTTCCGTCGTCCAGTCGCTGTCGCCAGGCGAGACATCACGTCCGTCAATTGCCCGAAAGCCGACAACAAGGTGCTATTGCCTGCACCGGTTCGCCCGAAGAACGCGACGTTAAATGTTGATAGCACCTCCCGTTGTTCGTCGAGATGTCTGCGAACCTTCTGGGCGACGGCGTTCGTTGCGTCGGCCACTCCTGAATCAAGGGGCCGAGTCCCTCGGCAGTGGGTAGCGATATTGCGTAGGATTCGCTTGCTGCGGCGCCCAAATCGGCTAGCACCGCCATCTCATCGCGCTCCGCTTCAAGCGCGCTTGCGATGGCTCGAACAAAGTCGGTCTCGTCAAACATTTCGCGCAAGTCACCCCGTGTGATGAGGGCCGCCCCGAGCGGGTCTCTCACGATTGCGACGTTAGCCGATAACCCCGACACACTGGGCAGGGATTGCCCCAGCTTCAGCTGGGCGGTGCACGAAGGCGTTACCCGATGAAAACCCGCAAGTTTTTGACGTGAGAAGACGGCGGCGGCGGTTGACTAATTGATGGCACAGATACCTCTGGTAGCTCATCGAGCGAGGCACCGCTCTAATCCCAGAGCGGTTTTGGTGCCGGTGCCGGTCGGTTAATTCTGCTTGCGTCCAGGACATACTCGAGAGCATCCCGCAACCAAATGGCGTTGTCCGTTGACAACGGCATCTCCGCGTCCCAATGCGGGAATACAATTCCCCACCCCGTGGGCGCCCCACCCGGCAACTCGTACTTTGCGATAACGCCCCCGTAGGTTCGCCAAGCGATCTTTCGCTCGGCGGTTCCCTCCGGGACCGACGCAGCGATGCCGACCATGATCCGGTGACCGAAATCGGGCACAACTTTGACGTGTAAGCCAAGTTCGGTAATCCTGCCGTCGCGTGGATGCCACGGACGTTCTGGATATGTAGAACCCAACAGTGGGTCGAGAGAGTCGATTGTCTGCTTCCAGAGGTTCAGCCAGTTCCTGCCTGGACCTACGACGAAGGACAGTTCGAGCCTCACTGGCCCTGGCGGCAGCTCTGCCGAATTCTCCGCGCTCGCGCGGATCTGCTCCTTAAAGGCGACAGTCGAAGCTGACGCGGTCGGCCGCGCGATCAGCAATCCGGTAGATGGTCCACGTACCTTTACGGCTGCTTCGATCCCGACGAACGACCGGTCGCTGTGCTGCTTCGTGCACCACACGGATACCAACCCGGCGTCCCGCAAGCGATAGGCCAATGGATACGCATAGTTGTCAAGATCGGCGGCATCAAGGAGATCCCGTGAAGTCGGTAGCCCGACGTCGAGCCGGAGTGCCCAAGGGCCGTCGATTCGCGAACCTGCTAGGAGTGCCTCCGTGTCGTCCAGGTAGGCCTGTAACCGAACTTGGTCGGGGTCGCCGGTCTTGTTCCACGACGCCAGCCGAGGCGCAAGCCTCAGTTGGAAGGCGGTCCCCTCTGGTCTGGCGTACCAATCCATCGCCCCAAGATAACGACGCACACCGACAAATCATCGGGATCGCCGGCCTTCGCCCGGCTTTTCGATCAAGCGAACTGCTCATCCCCGGCGGCACAGCTAACGGTCCACGAGCCCGGCACCCGCTCACCTACTTATGGCGCGGTCAACGCAATAATTTTGTCGCGGTCGGGATCGACGTGTTCGTGCGCCCAGTCGACAACCTCGTCCTCCTGAGTAAAGACGATCACCTGGTGCTCGGCGCTGAGTTCATGGAGCAGTTCCAGTATCGCGACAGTGCGCGCAGCGTCGGACTGCGTTGTGACGTCGTCAAAGATCAGCGGAGCGGTCTCGGCGCCGCCGGAGAGTACTTGCGAGAGGGTAACGCGCAGCAACAGGTAGATCTGTTCGGTTGTGCCCAATGAGAGCCGATCCGCTTGGCGGACTTGGCCGGTGGCCTCGGTCACTTGCATCGTGAGGTTACCTGGGTCGACGGTGACATCGCGGTAACGGCCGTTTGTCACCCTCGGTAGCCAAGGGCACATCCGGTCCGCCAAAGCCGGCGCGATAGAGGCGTTGGCCCGCTCCTTCGCGTTCTTGAGTTCGGCGGTTGCCGCGTCCAGACAGGACGCCAGTGTTTCCACCCTGGTGACCGCCCGCCGCGCATCGGCCTCTGCCTCCACAGCCTCGGCGACCGACCCGAGGTCGCCCTCGAGTGTTTGGATCTGCCCTTTGAGCTGTCCGTCACGGTTGATCGTCTTGTCAAGGCGATCTTTCGCCTCCGCAGTGAAAGCGTTTAGATCGGCCGGCATCGGTACATCCGGCTCGGGCCCGGCGCTCGCCGTTTGCGCCGCGAGCTCGGACGTTAGATCGGCGAGCTCACGGCCGCCGAGCAACTGTGCGAGCAGTGCAACGTCGGTCTTCCGCGCCGCCGACGCCTCCAGCTTCGACTCCTGTTCGCGCGCCCACCGTCGCAGCTCGTCGACGGCCTTCGCAGGCTCGACTTTGAGGCTGAGGTTTGCTGCGAGTTCGACGACACCGCGCCTCTGGGCTTCGCGAGCGGCGAGCGCCTCGAGGTGGCCCGCTTCGACCTGCTGTCTCTGACTGTGCGCTTCAACGAGATCGTGTCTACGGGCGGCCTGCTGTGCTACCTCAGCGCGTGCTTTGCAGGCGTCGACGTAGTCGGTGAAAGCTTGAAGGGTCTGCGCCACATGATCATCCGTGATCTCGGCGTGAGCAGCCTGGCCGAGCAAGCGGCCTAGGACTCTGACACGTTCTTCGCGCAAGGTTCGAAATTCGGCGGCTCGCTCCGCGTGCTGAGCCGCCAGCTTCTGTGCGGTACGGGCATCGTCGATCGCGCGGGCGACCCCTTTGAGGGCCTCGGGATCCGGCTCGAGGGCTTCGTTGAGCACCCGCTGTCGTGCGTTGTCGACGATTTCCTGATGTTGGCGTAGTGCAATCTCCTGCGCCATGACCGCCGCCTGAGCCTCCTGCGCCCTGAGCGCCTCGAGGAGGAAGTCGGACTGCTCTCGGGTGGCGGTGATGAGCTCCTCAGCGGCCGACCGCTCGGAGCTGTGGAGCGCCGCGAGTTCCGAAGCCTGCGCAGCGTTGAGCGCGGCTGCGTGATAGGCGGCTTTGGCTTCCCGGTAGGCGAGATCCTTTCGCTCGACCTCGTCCTGCAGGGCTTCAATTCGACCCGCCCGCTCGTCTCGGGCCGCCTGGAACTCCGCTACGGCAACCGTATCCACCTCGGGCGGCGTCGACGCGAGAATGTCGGCGAGAGTTCGCAACTCATCGGCGGGGAGGGTGGTCGGAGGCGGCGCGGCGACGGGCGTCGCCGTCTGCATGTGCGTGGCTAGGGCGGTCTGAGCGTTAACCAGTTCGCTTTGGGCCTCTAGGACCTCGGCGCGCGGTTCGAGATCTCCCTCGGGGATCGAGGGTAGAGCATCTATCTGAGCCTGTAGGTCGGCCGCCGACGGCCCGTCGGCAAGCGGCGCAACGTCGGTTCCTCCGTCGAACACGGCGAGGAGTCTGGTGGCCGCCGAGAGCTTCTCGCCGTCGACCGTCAAGTCGGCCTCGTTCGTCTCCGCGAGGCTGGCTGACAACTCGACCGCTTTCTCGACCCGACTGCGCAACTCGTACACGCTCTTCCACATCGCGAGACGTTCCGCCACTTCGACTCTGGTGCGTGCATCGACGAGGGCAGCGGCGAGCTTCTTACGGTTAGCGATCGCTTCGAGGAGCTCGCCAAGATGATCCCGGCGTGTCTCCGCTAGCGCCTGAGCGGCCCTCCAGGCCGAGTGGCTGATTGCGAGTGGCTTCTTGCCAGTTAGCACTCCTACCCACTCGCTACGCCGCTCTTTGAGCCACGCGAGCGCGGCGTCGGCAAAAGCGTCCGCCGATTCACTCGCGGCGGCCTTTTCCAGTAGCGTTTGAAGCTCGCCTGCATCTTCGAGAACCCGCAGTATGTCGGACTGCCCGGTGAAAATGGTCGCCCGCGCTGAGTGGCGGTTGAGACCAAGCAGTCGGGTGCCATCGAGGCTGTTGTCGGTGAGCAACTCGGAGTCGGACACCGTCTGCCCTGTCGACGCATTGACTATTAGCCACTCGCCCTTAGCCAGATCCTGTTCGATCGCCAGCATGCGGTCGTCATCGAGCGTGACGGCAAGCCCCACAGACCATTTGGATCCGGACCACGGCTTGTGCCGGTTCTTGTACTCGGTTTCCTCGGCCGAGCCTCTTCCCCTGAACTTCCTTCGGCCAGCCAGAGCCGCGTAGGTGGCATTGAACCAACTGGACTTTCCGGCTTCGTTGGGTCCATGCACGATGTTGAGACCTGCCGCGAAATCCAAGCTCTCATCGCGCAACGGCCCGAAAGCGGTCCCGATCACTTTGGTGATGCGCACGTCTCAGGCCCCCTGAGCGGAGGCATCGAGGGCGGCGAATCCGAGCGCGATGGTCTGATGCCGTTGCAGCTCAGGGGTGTTGGCGTACGCCATTGCGTGGAGGAACTCCGCGCGGGCACTGTGATCCGTCGGGTCGACCGGCGGCGTCGCGAAACTCAGAGAATCGAGATCGAGCACGACCTCCGGAGGGAGTTCCCGGTCCGGTCCCCCGAAACCTGGGAGCAGCACGCCCGGTGCAAGTGTGCCAAGCAGTCGCAGCAATAGAGGATTGCCCGGCGTTAATAAGGCCTCGAGAATGTCGTCAAGTTCGTCGGTACTGGCCGCATCCGTGACATCGACGTCCACGAGCGATCCGGGTTGACCGGACAGGTCGATATGCTGCGCAGGCCTCCGTGGCTCCGCGCTGTCGATCAGAAGGACGAACCCTCCGGGACCGCGGGGATCGTGCACCAGATCGGGGACGGCGAGCGCCCCATCGGCCATTTCGGCGCGAATCAGCACCTGCGAATCCGGCGCGTCCGGCACCCGTGGGGCGGAGCCGCCCGGCGCCGTCCACGCGCTAGCCCAGACCGAGGACGCGGCAGCACAGGGCTGATACTCGGACGACGTACAGATCAATGTGTTCGAAGCCCATGTATGGGTGTTGTAGAGACTGTTGCCGTCGTACCAGTCGGATCTACCAGGGACGATGACGACATCGCCGCTGAAGGTTCCGAGGATTTGGGACGCGTAGTCGACGGTGACGCGTGACGCGTACGAGCGGTCGAAGAGGTCGCCCGCGATCAGAAGCATGCCCGCGCCCCGGTGATTCGCTTCCTGGACGACGAGCGCCAGGACTTCGCGCGACCACCCGCGTAAGGCGGACCCGAACCGGGCGCCGAGGCCAGTCCACGCGTGATCGAGGTGCACCCCGCTCACGATCATGATGTCCACGACCCAAAACCCTCCCGTTTGCTGTCTATCATGCGGATAGTCATCCCGGAAGATTGGAGACCGCGGTGCCGGACGGGTTCGCTCACCTGACGCCGGGAGCCAAGGTCGAGGGATTAGTCGCCGACGCGGTCGCCGAGATCATCGAGATCACGCGAGCCGGCCCGGGCGCGTTCGTCCGCTACCGCGACGAGTACGGCATCGAGGACTCGCGACTTTGCTCGGCCGAGGAGCTACATGAAGTTCTACTGGTCGGCGGTTGCGGCCCGACGCTCGACGCCGATCCCGAGCAGTTCTGGCTCGCGATCGAAGCCCTGCGGTTGCGGCACGCATCCCTACTGAACCCGCTGCTCGCCGTATCCTCGTCCAACGTCGAGGCCTTGCCGCACCAGGTGCAGGCTGTCTACGACTGCATGCTCACCGGCCGCCCGAAGCGATTCCTACTCGCCGACGACCCCGGCGCCGGAAAGACCATCATGGCAGGTCTTTTCATCAAAGAAGCGCTCGCGCGGAGTTGGATCCGGCGGTGTCTGATCGTGGTGCCCGGCAGTCTCGTCGAGCAATGGCAGAACGAATTACGGGAGAAGTTCGCACTCCACTTCCAGATCTTCGACAGAGCGCTCCTAGGTGATCCGCCGGCCGAATCCTTGGACGGCTTCCCTTTCCTCATTGCCCGTCTCGACCAGTTCAGCCGCAGTAAGGACCTCACCGCGCTGGCAGTGGACGGGAATTACGATCTGGCGATCTTCGACGAGGCGCACAAACTCGCGGTCAGTGCCTGGGGCAACACAGTCACGAAGACGAAGCGGTTCATGCTCGCCGAGGCGATCCGGGACGCAGTCCCGAGCACACTGCTGATGACGGCCACCCCTCACAACGGCAAGGATGCGGACTATCGGGCATTCCTCACCCTCCTGCGATCCGCCGATCAGCCCGCCGTCGACGACCCGGCAAATGACGGGCTGATGCGCCGCCTGGTCAAAGAACAGCTGGTCCATCTGGACGGGTCGCCACTGTTCCCCGAGCGCCGCGCGAGCACTGTGCCGTACCAACTCAGTCCGATGGAGCACGATCTGTACGAGGACGTCAGCGAGTACGTCCGCGAGGAGATGAACAAGGTCTCCGACGACGACACCAGGCGCAGTGTGGGTTTCGCACTGGTCGTCCTGCAGCGACGGCTGGCGTCCTCGCCGCGGGCGATTCTGCGGTCGCTCACCCGTCGGCGCGACCGGCTTCGCGCTCAGGCGGACCAGACCCACGACGACGACGCGAAGCTCGCTGCCAATTTGGCAGCGTCGCTCGGGATCGTCAACGAAGATCCTGATGAGATGACCAGCGCGCGGGCCGAGACCTACCAGGACGAAGTAGTCAACGTTGCCACCAATGCTCGCACGCTCGCTGAACTTGAAACGGAAATCCTGGTGCTCGACCGGCTCGTCGAGAAAGCCGAGTCGGTTCACGAAGCACGCGTCGATGCGAAGTGGGAAGCGCTCGCCGAGTTGCTCACCAGCGACGCTATGTACGACAAGGACGGACACCGCCGCAAGATCATCATTTTTTCCGAGAATCGGGACACGCTGGATTACCTCGAAGACCGTCTCGCGCAGCTCCTGGCCAAGACCGTCGACGTCCAGGTGATCCACGGCGCGATGTCGTGGGCGGATCGTCGTACGTCGCAGACCAGGTTCATCGAGGAGCCGAGCAGCTCCGTGCTAATCGCGACGGACGCCGCGGGCGAGGGCGTGAACCTCCAGGTAGCGCATCTGATGGTCAACTATGACGTCCCGTGGAACCCGAACCGGCTCGAGCAGCGGTTCGGTCGGATCCACCGCATCGGCCAGCGGAACACCTGTCATCTCTGGAACCTGGTGGCGGCCGACACCCGAGAAGGTGACGTTTTCCGGACCTTGCTCGAGAAACTCGAAGTGCAGCGTCAGGCACTCGGCGATCAGGTGTTCGACGTGCTCGGTGAGGTGCTGACCGAGATCAGCCTCAGCCAACTGCTCACGCGGGCTGTCAACCGGGAGGCGGACCACGAAGACATCGATTCCGCGCTCGACACGATAACCGATCGCCTGAAATCAGCGGTCGCGAAGCGTGCGGCATCAGTGAGCACGCTGACACCCGAGGAGCTAGCCGTGCTGCGTCGTGAGATGGAGATCGCGAAGGCTATGAGCTTTCAGCCGAATGTGGTCCACGCCTTCATGTTGCGCGCCGCACCGCTCTTTCACGTCGACATCAGCGCCCACGGCGGCGCATGGCGGGTGGCTTACGTGCCGACGAAGCTGCGCCAGCGGTTCGGTTCGTCGCTGCTGGCCCGCTACGACAGAGTGGCGTTCGAGCACTCGGAGAGCCAGATCTTCGCGGCCGATCCGGCAGAGTTGATGGCGCCTGGGCATCCGCTAGTGTCAGCGCTGGTCGAAGCCGTCAGCGAGGAGTTCGGCTCAATCTTGCGCGATGGGATTGTTCTGTCCGACAACCGATCTGATGAGGATTACGTACTCGTAAGCGTCGTTAAGTCCGCCGACGGGAGCGCGGTGGCGTGCGGTACCTACGCCGTGTTCACCAATGGCGACCGACCGCACGTGAGTCCCGCGCTCTACACCGGATTGGATGTGGGGTCGGCACCAGCGGCGTCCGAGATTGCCGCTGCCAAGTCGGCGATAGCGGACGTGGCGCAGGACGGTGGAGAGATCGCCGCGGTCGCGTACGTCCGGGGAACAGCAAGCCCCGCGACAGCCGCGGTCTGGCGCGCCGCGCGCGAGGCACTGCGCGATGCCCTGATCGAGAAAAGTCTGGAACCGATTGCGGCCTTGCCGGGTCAGGGCTGGGATTTTACGACGGGGAATGCCGCGGTCACCTTTTGGTCAGCCGCGCCGCCGGGTGAGATGCAGCGCCGACGCGCCGAAAAGCACGTGGCTGCGAATGTCGTTGACAGCTACCGCATTTGGCGCCACCGAAGCCAGGCTGATCGCACATCCTAAGTATGCGCGATGGCACGATGGCAGAGAGACTTTCAGCGGTACACCGCCGAACTACTGCCCTCGAACTACCCGCAGACGAGACACCCCGGCGGTAACACCTCGACACGATGGTCCGCATCGCGACGCCCGATTTCTCTGGTGCGGTGCAACCCGCAGCGAGTGCCCCAAACGCAAACCGGCCTCCATTGGAACCTCTGACCGAGACCACCGTGGTCCAGGCAAGATTGTGCCTTCGCCAGTCTTTACTGGTTCAGGTATTCCGCGGCGAATCTGGAGTGCATGCTTGCGTTTAATACGAGGTTCTCGATGCGCACCCACCGAGCCAACATATTCGGTACGAATGTGCAGAAAGCCACGGTTTTCCCTTCAGGATCCGACGGGTCAGGGCACCATGCGCCGAGCAACTGCGTCGGCGAAAATTCCTGAGCCTCAGCGATGTTGAGATCGTTCGCTATCCCGCCGACAGCATCAGAATCAGCGCTGATGGGCAACCGCATGATCGTGAGTACACCATTTCCGGCCTCAGGGTGCGGCACGTCGGTGAAAACTTGTACCAGCGATGTTTGGAGCGTGCTACCACGCTCGGACGATAACGATATTGCTGGCGCACCACCGACGAACGGCACTTCACACGTCAGCCCTGTCGCGTCTGTGGATCCGAGGAAGTTCATATCCGCTAGGAAGCGGCCGACGGCCTCCATCCCTGCGCCAGTGAAGCGCGAGGGCTGCTGTCCCTCCTGAACGACGACCTGCGTCACGCCAAGTATGTCGTCCATGTCCGGACGTTGACCACTAGACGGATGGTTCGAGGCCGCGGGCACACCACCAGTCATCGCACCGATTCCGCGGGCGCGATTGGTGGCCGAAGCATTCTGCAAGATCGCCGCGGTGGCCAACACCTTGCTCATCCAACCAAAATTCTCTTCGTGGACGCCGGCGGTGCAACACTCGCTGATCGTTGCCGAATCGCTGTTCCACACCAGCGCGTTCAACGTTGCCTGCGCGTTCAATGGCGCCAACACGACCGCTGGTTCGGTTTCAGGGTCGACCTCGGAAACAAGGTCAGTCCAGATTCGAACGGTGCAGACAATGAGCCCCTGCGACTCGACGGGTTCGGCGACCTCGACGTGCTGGGGGAGCCGGTACGACCACCACGTGAAGCCTCTTTCGCGACGGATAGACCACTGCTCGTCGATCATCATCTGCTCATAAAGGCTTTCGAGCAAACGAAGTCCGACGTCATTCATCGTTGCAGCTCCCCAACCGTGCGCATTTAACTCCCCTATCTGACTCTAGGTTTGACCTCGCCGACACGGGCGCCTACTGCGCGAGATGTTCAGCAGGTTGGCACGGCGTGGTGCGTCCAACTGAGCTCCAATGGACTCGAGCTCGACCACCCGCGAACTACGTATGATCACTTGACCGGGAACACATCAACGGTGACGCTGTACAACAACCACTCCGTCCGCACACCGTAGTGTGTGCCGAGCTCTTGAACTCGCGTTGCGAGTTCCGGATTGGGTTGTCCGGTCACGATGATCAACCGCGCACCGGCACGTCCCTCCTTCTTAGCTTGTGCCCATAAGCACGACATGTATCGGGCGGCTTGACCCAACAGCCGGTCGTCACCATCGGCGACCTTCAGTTCGAAGCCAACTAGCTCGTCAGTCTTCTTATCGACGGCGAGCAGGTCGATGATGGCGCTGCCGTCGAGGCGGACCTCCCGATTGCGGAATCGCAATCCCGCCTTCTTAATGTATGGCAACGCGGCCCAATTCATCGCCAGGAACCGTGAAAGCTCCTTCTCCTCCGCGAACCGCTGGCGGGGTTGCTGAAACTTCGGAATCGGCCGCTTCAGGTCGAAGAAGAATATCCGCGTGTCAGGACCGATACTCGGATCCCTCAAGTTGGGGTGGGTGGCGATCCCAGCAGCGTCAAGTCGTTCGTCGAGCTCCTCGAGCAGCTTCTCAGACTTGCGTTCGTAACCCGCCTGCTGGATCAAAGTACGCAAGTAGCTACTCGGGCTCTGCTTCAGATTGGGTGTCGAGTCGCCTTCGCGATCGACGCGCTTCCGCGTTTCGTCGACCAACCTCTGAAGCTTGCCTTCTCTAGTCAATCTCGCCGGCACCGCGTGCCCACCTCCGCAGTTCGATCGCCCGCCGAGCAACGCCGGCCTGGCCTTGTCCTATCACGCCTCCCCAGGCCGCCGCAGGCAAACGTGCTGCTCGAAGGGCTCCGGGTCGCACCCGTCGCGGGGCCTCGAAACTGATTCGACAACTCGACTGCAAAGCACCGCGCTCATTCGCTTTAATCGAACCCGGACGGCCGAGCACCCGACCATCCGGGAGAGTCAAGATCGAAACGACGACAACTGCCTATGGCCGGCCGGCGATCGAGCACCTGGGCGCCCAGATCTCCGCGCTCAAAGACGGAGATCCCCTTGCACCGGTGACCGTGATCGTCAGATCAAACTTCGTATCGGTGTCGACCCGCCGAGCGTTGGCCGCGCGTCCCGGCGGCATCGCGAACGTCAGCTTCCTCACCCTGCGTCGCCTTGCCGAACAGCTCGCCGGTCCGAGTCTCGCCGAGAGCGGTCGACGACCGCTCTCGGCTCCGCTCATCGCATCCGCTATTCGCGGCGTCTTATCATCTGAGCCCGGCGTGTTCGCTGCGGTCGCCGATCACCCCGCAACCGAGCAGGCACTCGCCAGCGCGTATCGAGAGCTAAGGGAAGCTCCCGACTCAAGTCTTGATGAAGTGGCGACTTGCTCGGCCCGTGCAGCAGACATCATCCGAATTCAGCGATCTGCGCGTACCCAACTCGCACCTAACTGGTACGACGAGGAAGATCTACTTTCCACCGCCGCAGCACTTCTGATGGCCGGTGAGGTGAAGCAGCCAAGTCCCGTCGTCCTTCATCTTCTGACGTCATTTACAGCCGGCGAAGCCGCGATGATCGCCGCACTCGACGATCACCACAGAGTCATCGTGAACGTTGGCGTAGTTGGGGACCACGACGCTGACGCCGCGACCGCCGCGGCATACCAGCTCGCCGACATCGCACTTTCTCACGATGATCCGTTCGAGCCCCCGCTCGCCAACAAAATCCTGAGCGCCAGCGACCCCGATGAAGAGGTGCGCGGCGTAGTCCAAGCGATCATGGGTTGGATGCACGACGGAATCCGGCTCGGGAATATCGCCGTTCTGTATCCGACTGCTGATCCGTACGCTCGGCTGCTTCAGCAGCAGCTGGAGGCAGCCGACATTGCGGTCAATGGCACGCCAGTCCGCAGCATCGGTGAGATGCTCTACGGTCGCACCATCCACAACCTTCTGGCGCTGTCCGACCGAGACTTTCGGCGTGCGGATGTTCTCGGACTGCTCTCCGACGCGCCAATCCTAGGAAATGAAGGCCGCGTTCCCAGCCGAGCCTGGGAGAGAGTTTCCCGTCTGGCTGGCATCGTCCATGGTGACGACTGGGATGGTCGACTCCGGGGGTGGGCTGCCGCACAGCGTGAACGAGCAGACGCAGATTTCGCCGAAGGTCTTGAGTGGCGTGCTGACCACCACCGTCGAGATGCGGACCGCGCAGACGAGCTGTCCGCCTTCGTTATCGAACTCCGGCGTGATCTCAACAGCCGCCACCCGGATCAATCGTGGCGCGAGACCGTCGCCTGGCTGACCGACCTCGCCGGCAAGTACCTCGGCGGTGACCGGCGACGCATGTCATGGCCGCCCGACGAGGTCGACGCAGCGCACCGGATTGAGGAATTGCTGGACCGACTGGCCGGCTTGGACGCGCTCGGCGGATCTCCTCCGAGCATAGAGCTGTTCCGGCGCACCCTCGAAAGCGAACTGGCAGTGGCGCTTCGAAGGGTCGGGCGGCCCGGCGACGGCGTTTTCGTCGGCCACGTGTCAGCCGCAGCGGGGATGCTTTTCGACCGCGTCGCAATCCTCGGCCTGTCCGAAAGACGCTTCCCGCCACGCAGGTTGGAGGACTCCCTCCTCCCCGACGTCGAGCGCGAGGCCGCCGAGGGCCACCTGCAGTTGCGGGCGCATCGCGTCCTGGACGACCGGCGCGATCTGCTCGCCGCAGTGGCAAGCGCCGATGCGACATTGCTCTCCCATCCCCGAGGCGATCTGCGCCGGTCGACTGACCAGCCCGCGTCGCGCTGGCTTCTGGTAGACGCCGCCCGCCTTGCCGGTGTCGCCCATGTCGAGTCCGACGAACTCGCCAGTTACGCCGATGAGGCATGGCTGACTTACACCCCTTCATTTGCTGGGGGGCTGGCGCGCACGGGTGTCTATTGCAACGAGCAGCAGCTTCGTCTCGCTGCCATCGCCCGAGTAACGGTCGACCATCCGCTGCTCGCTGACGACCGGCCGTCGCAGGCGGCACTACAGGTAGTACGCGCCCGACGCAGCACCGACTTCACCCGCTTTGACGGCAACCTTGCCCATCTCGCTACCGAAATCGGTCTCCCTGAACACATTTCGCCGTCTCGACTCGAAGCATGGGCTAAGTGTCCACGGACATACTTGCTGGGCCATGTGTTGGGGATCGAACGCGTTGAGGAACCTGAACGGCGATTCGAGATCGACCCACTCACGAGGGGTTCCCTGGTTCACTCGATACTCGAAGACTTCATCCGCACCGCACTGGACACTGGACACCCGCTCGACACGTGGACCGAAGCCGACCACACCCGCCTCCAGGAGATCGCTGCGCAGCACTTCGAGCGAGCCGAAATGCACGGCAATACCGGCCGTGCCATACTCTGGCGCGCTGAACGAGTCCGCCTTGCGGGCGAACTCGACAAGCTGCTCACGGTCGACGCTCAACGGCTCGAGGAAGGCTATCGTCCCGTGGCGGCTGAAATGGGCTTCAGCGGCATCCCAATCGAACTACCCAGCGGCCACACAATCCGCATGAGGGGCTCAATCGACAGGATCGACCGGCACTCGGATGGATCGCTGGCCGTCATCGACTACAAGACCGGAAGTGCGAGCGGCTACACCGGGCTGAGTGAATCAAACCCTCATCACAACGGCCGACAACTGCAGTTGTTCGTGTACTCGGAGGCAGCACGTGCCGAATACCCCGACGCCTGCGAGGTCCGTGCAGACTACTGGTTCACGAAAGATGCTAGACAGCAGGGATATCCGATCACAGAGACTGTCCGTCAGCTGGTAACTGAGGCCATTGACACCATCGTGAGTGGAATCGGCGCAGGGGTGTTTCCAGCGCATCCGGTCGACCGACCAACCTGGGGGTGGGTGGACTGCTGGTACTGCACTCCCGATGGGCTAAGCGACCAGCACGCCCGGCGCGAGTGGGAGCGGAAGAAGGATGATCCTGCGCTGGCCGTCTACGGTGCGCTGTTAGCCGAGGTTGGTGACAATGTCGACTGACCTTATAACCGACCGCGCTGCGCGCGACGCAGTCATAAATGATCTCGACAGCACCATATTCCTTGAAGCCGGTGCAGGATCGGGCAAGACATCGTGTCTGGTGAATCGATTTGTTGCGCTTGTGGAATCGGGAGTACCCGCCGACCACGTCGCGGCGATAACTTTCACGGAGAAAGCTGCTGCAGAACTCGTCGACCGCATCCGCGCTGAGCTGCGTCGCCGCGCCCCGAAGAATGACGCATGCCGCGACGCGCTGCTGGTCCTCGACAGCGCTGCGATCGGTACGCTCCACTCTTTCGCTCAGCGCATACTCACCGAACATGCCATCGAGGCGGGCCTGCCCCCGCGATTTTCTGTTAACGATGAGATCGCCTCGCAGATTGCATTTGAGACACGGTGGGAACAGTTCGCGGATAGCCTGCTGGACGACGTCGATCTCGAGATGCCGTTAAGACTTCTCTTCGCAAGTGGCGGCAGGCCCAAGCACCTTCGCGATGTCGCCGTTGCATTCAACGCAAACTGGGACCTGGTCGCCGATCGTATCGACACGGCGCCGCCGCCAGTTCCATCCGTCGATGTCATTGACATCCTTCGAGGTCTCACTGAGGTCATAGCTCTCGCGGAACACTGCACTAGCGAAAATGACCTGTTATTCCGTCATTTGACTACTAGCGTGACTGAGTTCGAGGCCCGACTGCGCGATGCTGTCGACGACGACGGCCGACTGCAACTGCTCGATGCGCCGAAGCTGAAATCGGCTAAAGGGCAAGCACTCAACTGGGCAAGCATTGGCGTTCAAGTTATTCGAGACCGGCTGAGCGACCTTCACGAAGCATGCGCGACGTTGCGCTCAGCGGTGCTCGAGGGAGTGCTCCAGCTGCTCGCCGCGGCTTTGGCTCGATTCACCGCCGCAAGCGCGGCGCTCCGCCGCGACGCAGGTGAGCTCGAATTCCACGATCTGCTCGTGCTCGCACGGGACATGCTCCGTCACGGAGCCACAGGACCGGCAGTCCGCCAATCATTGGCGCGCCGCTACGAGCGGCTCTTGCTTGACGAGTTTCAGGACACCGATCCGATCCAGATCGAAATCGCTGTGTTGATTGCGTCGGACGACCCCGATGCGGGCCAGAAGGATTGGTCGACCGTTGAGGTGACTCCCGGCCGTATCTTCTTCGTTGGCGATCCCAAACAGTCGATCTACCGATTTCGACGAGCCGACATTGGCCTGTTTATGAAAGCGCGCGACGACCTCGTTGGGCCCTCATTGCAACTCAGCCAGAACTTCCGTACTGGAGACGCGATTATCAAGTGGGTGAACTCGACATTCACGCAGCTGATCGTCCGAGAAGGATCGTCACAACCCGACTACCAAGCGCTTATCGCCGAGCGCGATGATCCTGAGGTTGGGCCATCGGTCGCATTCTTTGGTCAGGAGCATGAAAGTCGGTTATCAGCTGATGAACTTCGCGGTGAAGAAGCTGCCGACGTATCGGCGACGATTCGTCGGGCCATCCGCGAAGGGTGGTCCGTCGCGGAACGCACACCCTCACATGAGGACATCTGGCGCCCTGCTCGTTGGAGCGATATCGCCGTCCTGCTGCCTGCGCGCACGTCGCTGCCGTTTCTCGAGCGCACTCTCGAAGACGCCGGTATTCCATTTCGTGCCGAGACATCATCGCTGGTGTATGGAACCCGGGAAGTTCGCGAGCTGATGCTGGTTGCGCGCGCGATTGACGACCCGACGGACTCTCTAGCCGTCGTCAGCGCTTTGCGCACAACAGCGTTCGGTTGCGGTGACGACGACCTATTTCTGTGGAAGAAGCGTTACCGCGGTGGCTGGGATCACCAAGCCGCGCTTCCCGACGGTGCGCCCGGCGGCCACCCGGTTGCACAAGGCATCGCATGGATGTGTCAACTTCATCGAGAGCGCCAGTGGTTGTCGCCGAGCCAAGTAATCGATCGAATCTTGCGCGAGCGGCGGTTCTTCGAACTGGCAGCTGCGGAGCGCAGGCCGCGCGACCTCTGGCGGCGGCTGAGATTCGTCATCGACCAGTGCCGCGCGTGGGAGGAAGCCGGCGGTGGGAGGTTACGTGAATATCTTCAATGGGTGGAAGGACAGTCGGGTGAAGGAACGCGAGTCATAGAGACGGTACTGCCCGAAACCGACGACGATGCGGTTCGAATTCTGACCATCCACGGCGCGAAGGGGCTGGAGTTCCCAGTTGTGATTTTGTCGGGAATGACCACACTGATGACATCGCAAGCGCGCGGTGTGGAGGTTCGCTTTCCCGAGTCATCTGGCTGGGCGATCAAACTCTCGAAGAGTTTGTCCACCACTGATTTCGAAGACACACAGCCGGTTGAAGAACAGATGGATCACCATGAGCGGCTTCGCCTTTTGTACGTCGCCACGACTCGAGCGCGGGACCACTTGGTGATATCAACGCATCGGAATGTGCGCGGCAACCGATCAGCGCCAACCTCTGCCGAGGTTCTGCAGGAGGCTGGATGGAACCCTGAGCTGGTCGAGGACCTCGACTTATCCGATGAGCCGTCTATCGACCCGCCTACGTCGACCACCACCACTGAACTAACTCCGTTGCCCACCCTGACGGAGTGGCAGTCGGCGCACGATGCCGCATTGATCAGCGCGTCACGCCCGATCGCGACGTCCGCGACACGACTGGCGAAAGAGGCAGCGGCGAAACAACAGTCGAACACAACTCCAATAGACCCCGGGCTTGCAAAGGGGGCGAAGGACATCGACCTGCCACCGTGGCAGAAGGGCCGGTACGGCAGCGCAATCGGGCGTGCCGTCCACGGCGTGTTGCAGGTGGTCGATCTGGCTACCGGAGCCGGCCTAGCGGCCGCCTGCGCTGCGCAGGCCGCTGCTGAGGGAGTTCTCGGCAAGGAGGATGTGATCGAAGCGCTCGCCCAGGCTGCATTAGATTCCGATGTCGTTAAGACCGCTGCCGTACGGCGCCATTGGCGGGAGGTCTACATCGGAATTCCCTGGGAGGCAGGGGTTCTAGAGGGATATGTCGATTTGCTCTATGAGCGCAATGGCGGGCTAGTGGTCGTCGACTACAAGACAGATTCGTGGAGCGACGAGAGCGAGCTTGATGCGAAAGTGGAGCTCTACAGCGTGCAGTTGCACGCCTACGTTGACGCGGTTCGCACCGCTGTCGGTCGCAATGTAGCCGAAGCGACTCTGCTGTTCCTACGGCCCGGCGGGGCAATTGCTCGTCACGTCAGCCCTAGGACCCCAGAAACCGCTTATGGCAGAAAGGAAAACTCGCCTTCATGACTGGCCACCTGTTTGTAGTTAACGGTGACCTGACGAAGATCGCCTGTGACGCCATCCTGATTCCGACCGACGAGCGCTTTCACATTACAAAGGCTTGGAAGAAGTTCCTGTCTGGAAGAACCAACAACAGATCGTGGGACAACGAGTTGGTGATTCGGCTCCGTTCGACGACCAAGGAGCCGCACATCTGGCTAGGGAACGCAGGACAGATTGGCAATGACTCCGACTTCAGGGCTTTCGAACCCATCATCAACGAATTCGTCGAGAAAGCCGTATCTGCCCTGGCTAAGCGAAGAAGTAGAGCCCACGTCTATACGTGGCCAAAGTTTCGACTAGGTGTGAATGTTATCGGAATCGGCCGGGGTGGTGCATCCAACCGAAAGGGCGAGCTTGTTCATGGGCTCATGCGCGCGCTTGATCGCATCGCTGAGCATCACGATGTGGACATCGTCCTCGTGGCGTATGGCGACAAACACTATTCTGCATGCCAGCGTGCACGGCGTCAGGTCGCTTCCGACAGGCCGCTTAGCGAAGTGTGGCGCTTCGACCAAGAGGCGAATCCACACCTCGAATCCTGCGCACATCGCCTTGCACAAGCCGCTATCCGTAGCAACCTCGTTCTGTTCGTCGGCGCCGGGGTTAGCATCGGCGCAGGTTTGCCTTCGTGGGGTGACCTACTACAGAAGGTCGCCAAAAGCGGCAGAGTCGATCCCAATATCGTGAAGCGGTTGCGATCCAAGGACTATCGAGACCAAGCGACCCTTCTAGAGCGCTGGCTCGGATCAGAAAATGGGTTGAAGAAGCGAGTTGCAACCGAGCTCGCAACTCCAGATCGATACTCCCTCCAACACGGCTTACTCGCGTCACTGCCAAGTAAAGAAGCCGTGACCACCAACTTTGACCAGCTTTTCGAGACTGCGGCGACATCGGGAGGGCGCGAGCTTGCCGTACTACCAACAAATCCTTCAGATGCCGATGGCAGATGGCTATTGAAGCTGCACGGATCGGTGGACTGCCCCGAAAACATGGTTCTCACCAGGTCTGATTTCTTAGACATGCCTCGCCAGTACGGCGCGCTCATCGGCCTCGTCCAGGGCCTACTCCTCATGCGACACATGCTTTTCGTCGGATACTCGTTGCGGGACGAAGACTTCCACGAACTGATGTACGAAGTGCGTGCGGCGCGTGGAGATGCAGCGGCAGGCGCGTCCAATGCCACCGTCCTAACTCTGAGCGACGACGGGCTCGAACGGCAATTGTGGGAAGACGACCTCGCGATAGTTCCAATGTTTTCCCGGCCCGATGAGGACGTCGACAAGAGCGAGGCAGCTCGTCAGCTCGAGATCTTTCTCGACTTGGTCGGATATCTGTCTACCACGTCTGCTTCCTTCTTTCTGGACACCACATACAAGAGTCTCTCGAAAGATGAGTGGCAGCTTCGAAATTCGCTGATTATGCTAGCCGGCAAGACGCGTGATGCTTCGCCCGGATCTGTTGGCTTTATCGTTAACCGTTTCCTTGAGGAACTCGGGGACAGCTCGACTTAGCAGTGCACAGGCCTACTCCCAGAATGCGATTTCCGGTTCAGGGTCCAAGTAGCATGTCGCGTCTAGCAGTTGCCGCGCCTCCTCAGCTGAACTTGCCGCCTCGAACTCAAATAGCTCATCTTTCATAATTAGCGCCAGCGAGCCCCGCTGCTCTCGCCAAGTTCGGACCTTCGTCGCGGCGACGAGGTCATATATGCCCTTAACTTCCACGGCCAACTCTTCTACCAAGAGGTCTGGCGCGTATCGCACGATCTCACCGTTGATCGAAACCTCGCAAACTCCCATCAGCGCACGGTCGTAAGGACGCCACTCCAGTCCCAGCCGGTCGCAGTTTTTCACGAACGTCACCTCCTGCGGCGAATCAAGACGCGCCCCTCCGTAGGAGTAGCGACCGGCCCCCGCGACTGAAGCGGCTTTGCCTTCACTGATCGACCGGCGCCAAGCGATCTTCTCTTCATGGTTCATGCGGGCGAAATAATCACTGAGGTCGCAACCCGCTGCGTTCAGCCAGTTTCGTACGGAATCTTGTGTCGCACCCAATTTCTTTGCGATCCGAGGCACGGACCAGCCATCATGGAAGCGTGCGAGCGCTTCCGCACTTCCGACCTTCCCGTCAATCCGCTTCTCACCCAGTCCTTGCTTGGCTAGCCACTTCTTTGCCGTGGTCGCGCTTACCCCAAACTCCTCAGCAACGCGCTCAGCCGATCCAACTTCACGTTTCTGTGTCGGATGCCACCGCTTGCTGCGTTCCCAAGCGGCGGGCAACTCATCTTTGATCTCTTCGTAGCGGGCGTCCATGGTGAACCGGCCGACTTTTCGGAGCCTGTTCGACTTGATGCCCAGCTTTTTGATTCTGAATGCTCGAATTGTTTCAGCATTCACCTTGAGTGGCAGGGCCTCTGAGATGACTTCGTCGGTCAATCCCTCGTCGACATACATTCGCTTGATGTCAGCAGCGTGCGGGTCGAGGACGGATACGTGGCGGACGTCGGGCTTTTCCACGCCATACTTTGTCCGCCAGCGGTATACCGCTTGGCCATCTGTTTCGACAGACAGCGCCTCAGCAATCCGCGCGTCGGACATTCCGGCGGCGGACATCTTGAGGGGGACCCGTTTGGTGGTCCAGTCGCTATGCGGCTTGGGGTTGGTGGGTCG
>NZ_JAMQTI010000044.1:0-26045 GCF_032883055.1 Mycobacterium sp. 29Ha | reverse complement strand
CGATCGGCGGATCGTCTCCGTCCAGGTCCACGTCGGGGTTCAGGTAGCGCAGCACACCATAGGCCAGGTCATCGGGCAGAATGCGCAGCTGCTCTTTGGCGTCTTTGAGCACCGCCCCGAGTGCGGCATCACCGGCCACCACCTGCGCCCACGACAGTCCACCGACTTTCAACGACACCGGATACTTGGTGGTGAACCAGCCCACCGTGCGCGACAAGTCCACATCGGCGGCCAACTCCTCCTGGCGGCCATGGCCCTCTACATCGATACCGACCGGCGCGCTGCCGGCGCCCAGGAATTCCGCCAAGGCCAACCCGAACGCGATCAACAGAATGTCGTTCACACCGGCATGGAACGCCGCGGGCACCTCACCAAGCAGCATCCGCGTCGTCTCGGCATCCAAATCCGCCGACAGGTGACCGGCGGTCACATAGGTGTCCATCTCTGGTCGAACAGCTGGCAACAGAGCCGGAGTCGCCGCAACCTGCCGCCAGGTGTCAGCCTGCTCCACCACCGTCGCAGTGTGCGCATGTTCATGGAGGAGCGAGGACCACCGCGCAAACGACGTCCCGCCCGCGGGCAACGTCACCGGCTGCCCGCTGCGGCACTGATCCCATGCAATATTCAAGTCTTCCAACAGGACTCGCCACGACACCCCGTCAATGGCCAGATGGTGAATCATCAACAACAACTGACCGGGCTCGGGCTCCCACACCGCGGAGACCATTACCCCGTTCGACGGGTTCAACCGCGACCGCGCCGCCAGCACAGCCTCATCCGACAACACGTCCACTGTCTGCACGCACGCTGCGGCGTCGACCGTACCGGCCGCAGGCACCTCCAACGTCCAGCCGCCATTGTCATCGTTGACGACCCGCGCCCGCAGCATTGCATGCCTATCCAGCAACCCCTGCAAGACGACCACTACATCGGCCTCGGTAACTCCAGCCGGGGCAAGCACCATCACGGTCTGATTGAACTGCTCAACCGGGCCGTCCACGCTGTGCAGCCAGCGCATGATGGGCGTGGCCACCACTGACCCCAGACCCTCATCGATCGGCCTGTCTGCACCATCGGCCACCCGGACCACCGAGGCCAGCCGGGCCACCGTCTGTTCCATGAAAACATCCCGTGGCCGACACAACACCCCGGCAGAGCGCGCCTGCGACGCCACCTGCATCGACAAGATGCTGTCGCCACCAAGCTCGAAGAACGAGTCATCCACCCCGACCCGCTGCACCCCCAACACTTGGGCGTAAATGCCAGCCAGGATCTCCTCGACCCCGTTGGCCGGCGCGCGATAATCATCGGCACCCTGGTACTCCGGCGCGGGTAACGCCCGTTTGTCCAGCTTGCCGTTGACAGTCAGGGGCAGCTCCTGCATCAGAACCACCGCGGCCGGAACCATATACTCGGGCAGCTGCTCTGCCAGCTCGGCCCGAACCCCGGCGAGGTCCGCTGTCCCGGTCATATAACCCACCAGGCGCTTGTCGCCGGGGCGGTCTTCGCGCACGATCACAACCGCCTGATCGACACCGGCCAGCCCGGCCAACGCAGCCTGCACCTCACCCAACTCGATGCGATACCCGCGGATCTTGACTTGCTCATCGACGCGGCCCAGATAGGCCAGCTGTCCGTCGGCATCCCAACACACCAGATCCCCGGTGCGATACATCCGCGCACCAGAGCCGCCGAACGGACAGGCTACGAACCGCGACGCCGTCAAGCCGGCGCGGCCTACATACCCGTATCCCGCCCCGGCACCGGCCACATACAACTCACCGACCACACCGGCCGGCACCGGACGCAACCACTCATCAAGCACAAAGAATGCGAGATGCGCCAAGGGCACCCCGATCGGGCTCGCGATGCTGTCGGTGTCCCCGTCGACGATCTCCCGAAATGAGGCATGCACTGTCGTCTCGGTGGTGCCATACATGTTGATCATGCGTGGCAAACCTGGATGATTGTCCAGCCACGTCCGCAGACGCTGTGGTTCAAGCGCTTCGCCAGCGAAGACCACCGTTTGCAGCTTCAGCTGATGCCCCAGCTCAGGCTGCAGTGCATCAAAGGACTGCAAAGCATAGAAGCCCGAAGGAGTTTGACTCAAGACGGTCACTTGTTCGGCAACCAGCAAGGCGTGGAAGTCTTCCGGTGAGCGCGCCACCGACTCGGGCACCACCACCAATCGCCCGCCTCCTAGCAACGCGCCCCAGATCTCCCACACTGAGACGTCGAAGGCCAGGGAATGCCATTGCGACCACACCTGGCCCGCCAGTTCAACGTCGGCGTCCAGGGACTCCAGCAACTGGATCACGTTGTGGTGGGTGATAGCCACGCCCTTCGGCACGCCGGTCGTGCCCGAGGTGTAGATGATGTACGCGATGTCATCCGCTGCCGGTGCCGGCAAGGCGGTCCGCGGATAGCTGTCAATTCGGGAGTCTTTGACATCGATGACCAGCAGGTCGTGCCCATCGAGCCGCGACCGCAAGTCGGTGGTGGTAATCGCGGCGATCGGGGCCGCGTCATCGAGCATGAACTCGATTCGCGCATCCGGATGCATTGGGTCGATCGGTACATAGGTCGCGCCGGTCTTCAGAACCGCCAAGATCGCCACGATCGCTTCAGCCGAGCGCGAAAACAGCAGCGCAACATTGCGCCCCGGGGCCGCCCCGTAGTTAGCCAGCAGGTGCGCCAACCGGTTAGCGGCCTCGTTGAGCTCCCGGTAGGTCCATGAACGGTCCCCGCAATTGATCGCGACCGCGTCTGGGATACGCGCCGCTTGCGCGCCGAACAAGACCGGAATCGATACCGGCATCCAGGGCTGAGTCAACACCGCGCGGTTACCCCACCCATACAGCCCAGCGTGTTCACCGCCATCCAGCAGATCGATCGATGACAGCCGCCGTGTCGGGTCGGCGGTCATCGCCGCCAACACCCGCTGCAAGCGTCCCGCCAAATACGACGCGTCGAAATTCGAGAAGGGCTGCCCCGTGCCCAAGGTACTGAGAGATAGCCGGTCTCCGGTGCCGGAAAAGATCAACCCAAAAGCGCCTACGAGGCCGGAATTGGTCATCGTGGCCGATGCCGCGACACCACCGAAGTCCAGAGCAAATGCGGTCGGGAAGAAATTGACGCTCACCCTGTCGGCTGGTCGCACGGCGCCGCCGGGCCGACTCTTGCGCTCAAGGGCATCTACCGGAAACCTTTGATGTAGCAGCGCTTCCCGGATGCGTGTGTCAACGTGCTCGCAAAAACCGGTAACCGTAGAGTCCGGTGAGACCCGCACGACCAGCGGCGCAACGCCGGCGACCATTCCGGGAAGCGTCTTCGACTCCGGACGCACCCGCCTGCCGACGGGGAAGTTGAGGACCACCTCGGAGCCGGTGCCGCACCACGCGCGCACCAAAAGCGCGCATGCCGCGGTGATCACGGATGATCGAGGTACGTTCCACTGCTGGGACAACTGGTCAACTCGGCGCAGCACCATGGCGTCTAGCTGAACCGGCGCAGAAAACTGATACGGATCACGTTCGCCCGCGGCTTGGGGCAACCGATAATGCTGTCCGCTTTCTGGCGGATGGTTTCGAGTCCAGTAGGCCTGATCTTCGAGATACTCGGTAGACGCTTCGTATTCCAGCTCGCAGTCAACTAATTCCTGCAACGAGCCGAAGAAAGCAGGGGGTATAGGTTCCCCGGAAACAATTGCAGAATAAACAGCCGCAATCCGCTGGCCAACCAGCGCAATACCGGTTCCATCGATTACAATGTGGTGGAAACACGCAAATAGGTAGAATTCATCGAGCCCCGTCTGAAATAACGTGAAGTTAAACAGCGGGCCGGCCAACGCCATTGGGGTACGTTGGATTGTTGCGGCCATCTCCTGGGCGTCCTGCACGGCATGGCGCGAAGAGCTCAAGTCGTGAAACTCCAGCTCGACATCTGGATAGTCGAATGCCCTTTGGAAAACCTGACCATCAACCTCAATGCAGGAAATCCTGAGCGGTTCAGCCTCTCGTATCACTCGGCGGATCGCCCACTCGAGTGCATCGTGTTCTACCGAGCCCTCGATTCTCACGAGGAGACCTACCTGCCACTCCGTCCCGGAGCGACCGGTTTCCTGGGCAAGCCAAATGTCTAATTGTGCCCGCGTAAGCGGAAGTGCGCGGTCATCGAGATCCATCCGGCTCCCCCAAGAACTCCGCAAATTTAGACGGTCTATTTATTAAGCGCTTCGCCAGCCTCTAGGCGCTGGCGCAGGCTCTTCGGCCGGATATCGGCCCAGTTCTGTTCGATGTACTCCAAGCACGCTGCGCGGTCGGCCTCACCGTAAACGACCCGCCAGCCAGGAGGGACGTCGGAGAAAGTCGGCCACAGGCTGTGTTGCTCCTCGTCGTTGACCAAGACAAAAAAACTGCCATTGTCGTCATCGAACGGATTGATGCTCACGTTACTCCAGACCTCGTCGACTCCTCAGGAACCGTTCCACCATACTGGAGGCCGACAGAGTCGGTCAGGGCTTTCGGCAAAGCCCCTGGAGTGGCTCCCAGTGCTACCTCAGTAAACCATCCCGGTGACGTAGATCGCAATTTGATCATGGTGCTTGCTTCCTGCTGCAACGACCTCCGGTACTGCGAACTGCAACGATCGGTCTGACTTGAAAGTATGGCGCGATCGGCCAGGCCAAGGATCTTGGAGCCAGTGAACTTTTCGTGAGCGTCAAGAGCGAACACCCACTTTGGTGCCGCTAACCCAGCCGAGGGCGGCTTCTGATCGCAATCGGAGACTTCATTCGGTGAGGACATCATGGTCAATCGGAGTACGCTCGGAGCTGGCGCCGGCCTAACCTGTCGAGGGCGATCGGCTGTCCAGAGGTGTTCGAAGCCGTGCAGCCGGCGTTTTACACACCCCGTATCGAGCCGAGGAGCCGCCCGCCCCGGGCCGTGAACACGGACCCCACCGCGATCCGAAGAGGTTGCCGCATGGACAGTTGTGTTTGGCACCGACGGCGCCTGATCTAATGGAAATAAGTTGGGCTTTTATTGTGCGCGGCAGACCGACTCAAACCGCGACCAATAAAATGAGATAGTACAACGTTGAAATAAAATGAAACGCAATATGGGCCCACGCAGCAATCGGATCGGCGATATGTGGAATATCTCGATATGATGTTTCAGCCGGAGCGATCTTTAACACTCGAATTTCAAGTGACACGGCGGGATGGCCTTGATCGACACAGCGCTGTGAAACCGCTCAGCGAACAATCACGGTACTTTCACGGGCGCATAACATAGACCGGCTTGACCACGCACCCGACGCGACTTCGAGGGTTACCCAACCGAAACCCAATCGTTGTTTCGGCTATTGCGGAGCAGACCGCGGTGCGCCAATCCGCACAATCCGACACATCACGCCAGCCGCATGAGGACCATCGCGGCCCTGACTCTGTACCAACCGCTGTGTCAGAGTGATGGGACTTTGATCTTCACCTAGGTGGTTTCCTTCGCGGGTGCTCACAAAGCCACAGGGCCACCCCATGCAACGATTGACGCATATAAAAGCACCCAACCCAATCCCAATCACGATAACCACGACGCTTCGCTGGTAAGAGATTCGGCTCGACACGCGTCCCATGGATCCCCGATCCGGGAGCATGGCGCGCGAAACCCGCCAAGGCCGCGCTTCGCCCGGCTACGTCTTACTTCGGGAAAATCCGCCGCTCCGTCGCCAGAAATTCGCCGAGGTAGGCAGGCGGCTTCAGGTTGAGCAACCGCTGGCGGTCGGCAGCGAGATCTGCGTAGCCGAGCGCGGCGACCTCCTCCGCAGAGTAGGACAACCGCGAATCCGGCGACCCCTTTCGGATGATGCCCACACCGAAGTCACAGTTCAGAACGGCGACTCGCAGGTCATCTCGGGTGCTCCGCAGGTGAACGATCGCCTTCCAGACGTCGCCGCTCCAGAGAAGATTCCACCAGTGGTGCTGTATTGAGAAGTCAGCGATCGACTCCGCGGGATAACCGATCGATTCGAGCGCAGGGTTGCAGTCGTGCAGGACGATTACACCGTCGTCCTTCAGATAGCGCAGAGTGTTCTCGACGTCTGCCAGGACCTGCGCATAAGTATGCAGCCCGTCGATCAAGGCGACGTCGATACTGCGCTGCTCGAGGAAGTCCGCTTCGTCCGCGAAGAAGGCATCGCTGGTCAACTCGAAGTAGTGGGTCTCCCGCGCCCTCGCATCGGCCAGCTTGCGATACAACGCCGAGATTTTGAAGGCCGGATCGACGGCGATCTTCTCGTCGGCGGCTATCCGCCGAAACGCCGCCCCGCGCTTGACGCCGATCTCAAGGTAGACAGGCTTTGTCCGCCCGTCGAGCGCCCGCCGTACGGCTTTGATCCGGTTCACGCGTCAATCCTCCTCGACACCGGGACGCATCGGCGCCGCCGGCACGTCGCTTCCCAGGATGGCCGACGTGCAATCGAATGCCAGCACAAACGTCATCGCGTGATCCGGGCCTTCCCGTTTTCCGTGCACACTTAACCAAAATGAAATTGGCGGCATAGCCTCCCCGGCTCAGCTGCCCAGCAACATAGCCCATCCCCCGCGCCGTCGACTTGAAATCCAGAGTCTAGAGCAAGTCGCACCGGATAGTGACATAGGGCAGGGGTGTCCATGGCGATCCAAAGGACACCGACTCATCGAGCTGTTCGAAATTCTCTAAACCCTGCCCGCCGCAACGCAGCTCGCCTCGTACTCAGCGCCCGCCTGGAGCCTGCGGATCGCATCTCACTCGCCCGACTGTCGGGAGTTTGGTATTGCCGAACGAGTTCCAGATACCATCGACACGACGGCGCTCCCGAATCGGGTGACAGTCACCTGATCTGTTCGGCAGACGAACCGGAGGCTTCGGCTCTTGTCAATATCCGTGCTCGTCACCGGTGGCGCGGGTTTCATCGGGTCCGCGTTGACACGCAGCCTCGTCAAAGCGGGCCACGAGGTCGCTGTGATGGACGTCCTGCACCCTCAGGTCCACGGCGAACGTCCAACGATCGATCTGCCGCCATCCGTGCGGCTGTTTACCGGCGATGTCACACATGCTCCCGACTTGGATGCGGTGTTTCGGCTGTTTCGTCCCTCCCAGATCGTTCATTTGGCGGCGGAAACGGGAACAGGGCAATCTCTCTCCCAGGCAACGCGCCACGGTTTGGTGAATGTGGTCGGCACTACGCAGCTCCTCGATGCGCTGAGTCGCTCAGCACTCGTTCCCGACCAGCTTGTCCTGGCGTCGTCGCGCGCCGTCTACGGTGAGGGCGCTTGGCGAAGCGGCACGCAATCCTTCTATCCCCGACCTCGCAGCCACGCACAATTGGAGGCTGGAATCTGGGATCCCAAGGGGCCCATCGACGAACCCGCGGTACCGCTTCCAAGCTGTGCAGACCAGACAGAGCCACGGCCCATCAATATCTACGCCGCGACAAAACTTGCCCAGGAACACATGCTTACGGCCTGGACGGCCGCCCATGACACTCAACTCAGCGTGCTGCGTTTGCAAAATGTGTACGGACCAGGCCAGTCTCTGACCAATTCGTACACTGGCATAGTCGCGCTATTTGCGCGATTGGCGCGCGCGGGGAGCCAGTTAGAGGTCTACGAAGATGGTCGAATCGTGCGCGATTTCGTCTTTATCGATGATGTCGTCGACGCATTGTTCGCCGCTGTGCAGACACCTGCGACCGGGCCTCGCTGCCTCGACATAGGGTCCGGTACCGCGACCACCATCCATGAGCTGGCTCGCGACGTCGCCGCCATCTGTGACGCTCCCGAACCGATTGTCGTGTCGAAATTCCGCGACGGTGACGTACGCGCCGCTAGTTGCGTTATCGAACCGGCGATGAACAACCTTGCCTGGCACCCGAAATGGGCGCTGAAAGACGGTCTGCACGCACTGCTTGAATGGATTGGCCAACAGCCCGAATTACCTTCCTAATCAAGCGATCTCACCGCTTTCGCGATCAGCCAACTCGGCTCAGGCGAACCTTCTCTTCGAGGAGGTCGGCTGCGGCCGAAATGCTTTCGGCAGGTTTGGTCATCCGGGTGGCGAACACACGCGCCCGAGCGATGTAGTCCGGAGCGAGGATCGTGCGGAGGTCCTCGGTCAGCGATTCTTGCGTAGTACTTGAAAAGCGCCGGGAGGTACCCACCTTCAATCGTTTGACCTGGGCTCCCCACACCGTCTGATTGACGTCCATCGAAAGGATCAGCGTAGGAATCCCTGCGCGGAGACCGATGGCCGTCGTGCCCGCTCCACCGTGGTGCACGACCGCGCGGCAGGCCGGGAAAATCGTTGCGAAATTCACCGCCCGCACGACCTTGACATCCTCGACTTGGCCGACGCTTCCGAAATCACTCCAGCCGGCGCACACCAACGCTCGCTCGCCCAACTCGGCGCAGGAACTGACGATCATGGCCAGTGTGTCGGCAGGCGATTCCACAGGCATGCTGCCGAACCCGAAGAAAATCGGTGGCGCTCCCACGGCAATCCATGCAGCGACATCCTCGTCGGCCTCCGTCGGCAGCTCCATCGTCAAGGCTCCGACAAACGGTCGCTGGCCATTCCATTTATCCCATTCGGCTGCCAGCCCGGGGAAGCAGACGCCGTCGTAGGCCTGGATCTCCAGCGATCCGCGTTCGGCGATCCGCAGTGACGCAGGGCGTGTCGATTTCGGTAGGCCCAGCCGACGACGCTGACCGTCCTCGAGCTTCTTGTCCATGCGCCAACCCACCCAGTCGTATGCGGACATTGCGGCGCGGCCCAACGGCGCCGGCAGGAAGCGCAGGAGCTGGCCATTGGCCCGTACCGGCAAGTAGTGCAGCGTGGCCAACGGGATGTCGTAATACTCCGCGACGCTGGCGGCGGGCTGTTCGAAACTCAGCCCGGTGAAGAGCAGGTCGGCCCCGTCCGCGAGCGATGTCAGAGTTGAGCTGATCTCTTCCCAGCACCGGACAAGGGGCTCGTAGAGTTCGGGCCACAGCCTGCGAAGCTCCCCTATCTTCCAGACGTTGCGAAAGACGGAAGTCCAGAAGTCGCGGTACGCGCCGAGCCACGCCTGCGTCTCGAGGCCGTAAGCGCTTGCCGCAAGCCCGGCCGACTCCGCGAAGTCGATCAGATCGGGCGGGACCGCCATGCGTACTTCGTGCCCGCGGCGCTGCAATTCCCGGCCGATAGCCACCGAAGGCTCGATATCGCCGCGAGTTCCATAGCTTGCCAGCACAAATTTCATCGAGTTATAGCCTTTCATCTCCCGTGCGCATCAGCGGCGTCGGGGGCGTCGGCAATTATTCCCGGTTCACAGACGGCGAAACGGGCGTTCGACCGTTCGCTCGGCTGGGTCTCCGCACGCGGACCCGCGTCGGAGCATCGTGCTCGGGACGCGAGCGAGTCATGTCTGTCAGTTCACGACGAATGGTACTTTCGTGTCGCCCGACCCGGGCAACGTTTCGGTCCCATCCGCTGAGGAGTTCGATTGGCTGACGGCGGGCTGAATGCGCGCGAGGCGGAACGCGTGGTGTGGGACGTTATCGTCGTGGGCACCGGCATGGGGGGCGGGATGCTGGGCTATTCGCTGGCCCGCTGCGGCCGCCGCGTGCTGTTCGTCGAAAAGGGGCGCTCCACCCTGCCCGGCGAGCCCGGCACGATACGCGCGTTGCCGGAAGTGGCCGAGCCGCGGGCGGGCCGATCGACGGAGTCCTACTACGACGCGTTGGCCCGTGCCGGGCGCTCCACCGACGAGATCCAAGACATCAGCGGGCGCTTCTCCCGACGGTTTGTGCCGTACCTCGGCAGCGGAACGGGAGGGTCTTCGGCAATCTATGGCATGGCCTGCGAGCGATTCTTCGTTCGCGATTTCACCCCCCGCCAAGACTTCCGCCACCCTGGCGACTCCACCGTGCCCGAAGCCTGGCCGGTCACCTACGATCAGATGTCGCCGTGGTACGCCGAAGCCGAGAAGCTGCTAGGGGTGCGCGGACAAGCCGATCCCCTGCGGCCGGAAGCGGCCAATGTGAATCTGCCTGCAGCACCGCCGTTTTCGGCAGACAATCAGCTGCTGGTCGACTATCTGGTAGGCCGCGGACTACATCCCTACCACCTGCCGATGGCCTGCGATTACACCGATGGTTGCGTCTCATGTCATAGCCATCTCTGCGAGAAAGCGTGCAAAGGCGAAGCCGGCCGTAATTGCGTGCTACCCGCGGTAACCGAACACGACGCCCACCTCCTGCCCGAATGTCGCGCCGTGCGACTGGAAGCGGACCGCACGCACGTCCAGCAGGTGATCTGCGAGGACCGTTCCGGCACGGTTGCCCTGAGAGCCAAGGTGGTGGTGCTCGCGGCAGGGGCGCTGGTCACTCCGGTGTTGTTGCTCAATTCCCGTTCCGGTGACTGGCCGCGCGGACTGGCCAACGGCTCAGACTGGGTAGGGCGCAACTTGATGCGCCACCTGATCGATTTGGTCGAGATCTGGCCGAATTCCGACAGCAAGATCACGGCTCCGAACAAGGAGATCGGGCTCAACGACTTCTACTTCTGGGAAGGTCAAAAGTACGGCACCGTGCAATCATTCGGCTCGATGCCGCCTATGGAATTGCTGACCAACCGCCCCGGCTTGAAGGCAGGGGCGTTACGCATGGTGAGACCGGCGGCACGCCGCGTATACGAGCGATTCTTCACCGGCGGGCTGGTGTTGGCTCCGCTCATGGAGGACCTGCCCTACCTCGACAACCGCGTCCTGCCATCCGATCAGCCGAGCCCCGACGGGCGCCAGCGGCTGCAGATTCAGTACCGGCTTCATGCCAGCGAGATAGAGCGCCGTGCAACATTTTTGAGGCAATTGAACGACGTGTTCAAGCCATTCCGCAAAATCACGTTAAGGGGCGCTGAGGACAACGAGGCCCTCGGCCACGTCTGCGGGACGTGCCGCTTCGGTACCGATCCCAAATCTAGTGTGCTGGATCCGCAAAACCGGGCGCACGAAGTGGACAACCTTTACGTGGTCGACAGCTCGTTCTTCCCGTCCAGCACCGGTCTGAACCCCAGTTTGACAGTGGCCGCCAACGCCTTACGCGTAGCCGCCCACGTCAATCAAGTCCATTTCGCCAGCTGATCCGATCGATCGCCTCCGATGGCTCAACGCGCCACACCGCCTTGTCGTTGGAAAACCAACTGAACCAAAGGGTTAGTGTTCAGGCCGGCTCACGCAGCGGCAGGCCCGCAGCGCGATAGATCGCATCGATGACGAGCATGTTCTCCAGCGCGTCTTCAGGCGTCGTCGTCACTGGTTCGCCTCGCAGCACCGCCGCCGCGAAAGCGTCCAGCTGGTAAGCGTAGGAGGAGCGCCGCGGGAAACGCTCTTTGCGAAAGCCCTCGGAGGACCGAACCGACAGTCGGCGAAAAGGTGGGGCCATCGGATTTCGCACACGCAGGCGCACCTCGCCGCGATCGCCGACTATCTTTGCGCTCAACTGAAACAAATCTGAAGACCACATCGAACAGCGGATTCCGCCGGTGTGTCCGCCTGCAAAGCGCAACTCGGCCGTCATCGCTCGGTCTACCTGAGCGTCCCGCAATTTCGCTTGTGCCGAAACAACTTCCGGGGTCGAGCCACCGAATGTGCGAGCCATATGGACCGCGTAGCATCCGACATCCATTGTTGCGCCGCCGGCAAGGGAATAGTTGTAACGAATATCGGAGAACTTCGGCAGCGGGAAGCAGAAGGCCGACTCGACCCTCTCCAGCTTGCCCAATTCCCCCGAGGCTGCGATCTGCTCAATTCGCAACGCCAAGGGATGGTAGCGGTAATGGAATGCCTCCATCACTACCCGGTCTGACGTAGCGGCCAGTTCAGCGATCTCGCTGGCCTCGGCCGCATTGGCAGTGAAGGGCTTTTCGCACAACACGTGCTTGCCCGCGGCAATCGCGGCTCGAGTCCACTTGCCATGCAAGCCGTTTGGCAGCGGGTTGTAGACGGCATCCACGTCCGGATCGGCGATGAGGGCTTCGTAGCTGTCGTGCGCCCGGGCGATGCCATGTTTGGCGGCAAAAGCTTGAGCGCGGGTTACATCGCGTGCCGCAACCGCGGCCACCACGACCTCGGCGTTGTCCCGAGCGGGCTGAATGAGCGCCAAGGGCGCGATGCGGGCCGCGCCGAGGACGCCGATCCGCACCGGGATTCCCTGTCCGGACACGGACGCGATGCTAGCTGGCCGGGGCGAATCAGCCAACACCTCGCAAGCGGGCAAAATCTTCCAGGTGATCAGCGGTGGCCGCAACGCTTTCGGCGGGTTTGGACATGCGGGGGGCGAACTCGCGGGCCCGTGCGACGTAGTCGTCGGCCAGGATAGTGCGCAGATCCTCCGCCAGCGATTCCTGGGTAGTGCTCGAAATGGGCCGGGCGGTGCCCAACTTCAGTCGTCTGACTTGGTCTCCCCAGAGAATCTGATCGAGCCACGTCGAGAGGATCAATGTGGGGACTCCGGCACGCAGGCCAGCCGCCGTCGTGCCCGTGCCACCGTGATGCACAACCGCGCGGCAGGCCGGGAAGATCGCCGCGAAATTCAACGCACCCACCACCTTGACATGCTCGAGGTCGGTGAAACCGCTGAAGTCAGTTCCAGCAGCGCAAATCAATGCCCGCTCCCCCAGCTGCGCGCAGACCGCGCCAATCATGGCCAGTGTGTCGGCCGAAGATTCCACCGGCATACTGCCGAACCCGAAGAAAATCGGCGGCGATCCGGCGGCAATCCACGACGCGACCTCCTCATCGGCCTCCGTCGACAACTCCAACGTCAGCGCGCCGACAAACGGCCGTTGGCCATCCCATTTCGCCCATTCGGTCGCCAGCCCCGGAAAACACACCTCGTCATAGGCCTGAATCTCCAGCGATCCGCGTCCAGCGATCCGTCGCGACGCGGGGGTTGTCGCCCTCGGCAGGCCCAATTCACGACGCTGCGCGTCGTCAAGCCTCTTCTCCAAGTGCGAGACCAGCCAATTGACCAGCGTCTTTGCCAAGCGGATCAGCGGTGACCGGATCGGGATGAGCTGAGGGTTGGCCAGAAGCGGGGAGGTATGCAGCTTGGCCAACGGAATGTCGTAATACTCGGCAATGTTGGCAATCGGCTGGTCGAAACCCGCGTCGGTGACCAACAGATCGGCCCCCTCCGCCAGCGACTTCAGCGTCGTGTTCGCTTCCTTCCAAAACCGGGCAAACAACTCCCAATCTTCACGGCCCAACCTGATCAGATCCCGGACCCTCCAGAAATTGCGGAACATATGCATCAGGAAGTCGCGGTGCAGCTCGTGCCAGGTCCGCGCATCCGGCCCGTAAGCGACCACGGAAAGACCAGCAGACTCCGCGAAGCCAACCAGGTCGGGCGAGACGGCCATGCGCACCTCGTGGCCACGCCGCAGCAGCTCGAGGCCAACGGCGACGCAGGGCTCGATATCGCCGCGACTTCCATAGAACGCCAGCACAAATTTCATCGCTGCGATCCTAGACGGTACGAGGGGCTGGGGCCCCACGCTCGACCCGCAGCAACATTCATCTAGTCAACGAAGCGGCGGCCAGCCGGCATTTAGTACCGTGCCTACGTCCGGTCGACAAGATCGCTATCAGCAGAATGGGTGATGAACGGCGTTGATCAGTCCAAGTGCGGGACCAACGAGGCACATTCGCGTCATCGTCCTTACTTGCGCCACAATGCGCCCGTCCCGTCTATATCAACAATCTCCGCGTGTATTCCGTGGGTGGCACGGTAGTCCGCGACAGCTTGCCGACACGCCGGAATCGAGTAGTCATCAATGATGCAGAAACCCCCGGGAGACAGTCGCGAGTAGAGCGCATCGAGCGCCTGTATCGTGGATTCATAAAGGTCGCCATCGAGCCGCAACACCGCGATGCGGTCGATCGGAGCGTCGTGCAGGGTGTCCTTGAACCAACCAGGAAGAAAGCGGACCCGCTCATCGAGAAGCCCATATCGCTCGAAGTTCGCCCTCACTTGCGCTTGCGGCACTCCAAGTATGCCCGCAAATACGTCCAGCCTTAACCCTTTGTCCGCCTTGTAATTTTCAGTGTCCGGACGAGGCAGGCCCGCGAACGAATCGGCTAGCCACACTGATCGCGTCTCATCGCCATAGGCCGCAAGGACCGCGCGCATCAGGATGCACGCCCCTCCGCGCCACACCCCACATTCGACCAGATCGCCGGGGACGTCATCAGCCAGTACCGTCTCGACGCAGTGCTGCAGACTGGTGAGTCGCTGCATTCCAATCATCGTCTCGGCTTCCGCAGGCCAGTCAATGCCCAGATCGCGCTTGCTCTGACCGAACGGGCTCACACCGTTGAGCATGGGTATTACGGCGTTAGCGGATTTTAGAAGGAGGCGTCGCCGCAGTGGCCACTGCGCGGGCACACGCTCGTGCATCCCGTATCTGGTGAGGTTGCGTCGAAGGAGGTCGAGGTACAGAGATCGCACATCGCGATCGGTCACCGTCAAGACTTCTCCTCATTTCATGCCAGTGCTGCCGACGATGAGTCTAGACCCTACATTCGCGCCCGTGTCCCGAAGCCAGGAACATAAATCGGGGACCGCATAGTGATTCATTCCACAACGCTGATAGCCTCTCGTCGGCAGTATGGCAGCGACAGGCATGGTTGCCGGTGGCGGGTTGGACAATTTGCTAGATTCGTGCTGCTATCGGCCGCTATCAACGCACTTTTGGGGTGCAGCTAACAATTGCCCAAGTTTGCTATAGGGTTGCACGCTATGCCGCCTCTCAAAGATGGGGAGCAGACACTGCCTCACCGCAGGACAGATCGCACAGGACGAGCGACTGGTATGCCCGCAAAGCCGACCGCGCAGCGCCGCACGAGAAGCCGCGTACCGAATTGGGTGCCGCCTCGGTGGTTCGTTGCGGCGGTTACCGCGATCGGGAGCATGCAGCTGTTGTCCATTATGGACGGCACGATCGCCGTTGTTGCGCTTCCCAACATTCAGAACGACCTCGGCCTGTCGGATGCTGCGCGGAGCTGGGTCATCACCGCATATGTGTTGACCTTCGGCGGGCTGATGCTGTTAGGCGGTCGCCTTGGGGATACCTTCGGGCGAAAGCGCATCTTTATCCTCGGGGTCGCGCTGTTCACCATCGCCTCAGCGATGTGCGGCATCGCTTGGGACGGGGGCTCACTTGTGGTGGCCCGGCTGCTGCAAGGCGTGGCGGCCGCGATCGTCGCACCGACCTCCATCGCGCTGGTGGCGACGACGTTCCCCAAAGGCCCACTGCGCAACGCCGCGATGGCGGTATTCAGCACACTGATCGGCGTCGGCTCGGTGATGGGTCTGGTGGTAGGCGGGGCACTTACCGAGGTGTCGTGGCGACTGGCGTTCTTGGTGAACGTGCCGCTCGGCCTCATGGTCCTCTTCCTGGCCTACACCGCACTGCGGGAAACCCAGAAGGAGCGGGTGACGCTTGACGCCACCGGGGCTGCGTTGGCCACGTTGGTCTGTACCGCTGCAACGTTCGGCTTCTCGATGGTGCCGGAGAAGGGCTGGCTATCGGCCATCCCGATCGGTTCGGGTGTGGTGGCTCTCACTGCTTTTGTGGCATTCATCCTGGCGGAGCGCACGGCGGAGAACCCCATCGTGCCGTTCCATCTGTTTTTCAACCGCGACCGGTTGGCCATATTCGCGGCCGTCTTTCTGGGCGGGGGGCTGATGTTCACCCTGATGGTGCTAGTCGCCGTGTATGTCCAGGACGTCATGGGCTACAGCGCGCTGCACGCAAGCATCGGCTTCATACCATTCGCCATTGCGGTGGCTCTCGGGTCCGCGGCATCCTCAATACTGGTGAGATGGTTCTCGCCGCGAGTGGTCATGATCGCCGGCGGCGTCCTGATGGTGGCCGCCATGGTCGACGGTTCGACACTCAGTCGCGGCGATCCGTACTTCCCAGATCTGGTGGTGCCGCTCGTCGTCGCCGCTTTGGGTATTGGGATGGCCAACGTTCCGCTCCGGCTAGCGCTGATCGCCAGCGTCGGCTTGGACGAGATCGGCCCCACATCCGCAATCGCCCTCATGCTGCAAAACCTGGGCGGGCCTGTGGTGTTGGCCATTGTCCAGGTTGCCGTTGCGGCTCGCACGCTGTCCCTGGGCGGCACTACAGGGTCGGTGAAATCCATGAACGCCGCACAGTTGAATGCCCTCGACCAGGGCATCACCTATGGCCTTCTGTGGTTGGCCGGAGTGGCCCTCCTCGTCGGCGTCGCGGTGCTCTTTATCGGCTACAGCGCGCAGCAGGTGGCGCATGCACAGGAAGCGCGGACTGCCTTCGAACCCGAGGCTCCTTAGCGTCGTCCGAGCCGCGGAAACAGCCGCCCGAAGCGACCGGCGTGCTTGGCAAGTCGATTGCAGGAGCATAGCAATGATCGTCGGTAATCCAGGCGCAATACATTCACGTTCGGCAACAGACTCGTTTGCCCGCACCGCATCCATCGTGAACTGCCGCGGCGAAAATAGCTTTTCGAATTCGGTCGATCCTCCGAGAATCCCAAAGCGCAAATCTTGCCGCTGAGACAATCGGTTTCGACGTGCCGTCAGGCATACGGGGTTTCTATTGGTAATCGGCCTTAACTCACGGTTTTAGCAACCTCGTTCCGACGACGTGTCTGGAGGTCATCGAACCAAGGCGTTGCCGTCGCACACTATTTGCGGATGAGAAATCCGTTGGTGGCGAACGAGAATCCGAACTTCTTCTCCCTCTCATGATCATGAACATAATCGTCGGGAAACTGCGCCTCGTAGCTTTCAATTGCCTCGAAAGGCCCCGCGCCGAATCCGGGTAGCACTGGATGGCCGTTGACATTGGAGTCCTCCACCACCAGGTAATCCCCGGCCGCAAGCTGAGGCCGCAACAATTTCATCTCGGCCAGTACGTGATCATGGCTGTGGTCGCTGTCGAGGATGGCGAACACCGGCCCGGGAAACTCGGCTCGCAACTGCGCGATCTTCTCCGCCACTCGCGGCGCCGCTGATGACGACTCCAACCACACGACGTCCGGGTCATCCACCACGTCGGGGTGCAAATTCTTATGAGTGATGTCGACCGACAACACCGTGAATTGCTCGCCGGTCTGGCGCAAAATGTGGGCAAAGAACAACGCCGAACCGCCCCGGAATGAGCCGAACTCCACAACCAAAGACGGCCGCAGCGTCCACAGTATTTCTTGGTAGTTCCACATGTCGCTGACCGATTTCAGAATCGGCACACCCATCCAGGTGGTGGTATTCCACACCAGTGCGCCGTAATACCATTTGTGATATTCCTCGGCGATCGCGTCGCTGGGCCGATAGATCGCGCCGGCCACGCCGCTGGCCATCTGCCGAATCATACCCATTTGCGTTCCCCTCACAGTGCTACGCGGCTACTTCGATACGGTCTGTCGCCACGCCACCTGGCAGTCGACTACGCCCCTGTCACAACGACTCTCGAGGCTACTACAGCATTGCACGCAGGTTATCAATGCGGGCTAAGGCGACACGAAAAGCTTCGACTGTGGTGAACGGGCTTCATTTTCGGATCAGGAAGCCGTTGGTGGCCATCGTCCAGCCGAACTTATTCTCCCGCGCCCGGTCATGCTCGTAGTCGTTGGGATATTCAGCTTCATAGGCCTGGATGGCTTCGAACGGCCCTGGCCCGAACCCCGGCAGCACGGGGTGACCGTTGATGTTGGAGTCCTCCACCAACAGATAATCACCTGACTTCAGCAACGGCCGCAGCAATCGCATCTCAGCCAACACATGGTCGCAGGAGTGGTCGCTGTCCAGGATCGCGAAAACCGGTCCCGGGAACTCCACCTGTAGGTCGCGGATATGGTCGGCCACTTGCGGTGCGATCGAAGACGATTCGATGAACACCACATCAGGGTCGCGGCGTGCCCGCTCATTCAGATTCTTGTGGGTGACGTCTACAGAGAGGACTTTGAACCTGCCTCCGATTTCGCGAAGCATCGTGGCAAAAAACATCGCCGAGCCGCCCTGATAGGTACCGAACTCGAGAATTAGCGACGGTTTGTACGCCCACAGGATCTCTTGGTAATTCCACATGTCAGAGACAGATTTCCAGCACGGCACCCCCATCCACGTGATGTCGTCCCATGCGTGATTCCCGTAGTACCACTTGTGGTATTCGGCCGGGATGTCGTCGCCAGGCCGGTAGATCATGCCCGCCACAGCACTGATGGTCTGCCGCACAACACCCATCTACTCCCCCGTTCGTGTCGCGTCGTTTGCCGACGCAGTCCACCAATGCCGCATCTTCCGCGAATTCCAGCCTGCCGAGCCATCCGCAGTCCGCGGCAGATGCTTGCCCGAGCTTCTTGACAGTCTGCAGGTTAACAGTCTGAAGGTTACCTGTCCCCGGTCTAGCCAGTGGTTGCGCAGCACGGCGAATGCCTTTGGGTATGACGTAGCTTGTCGCATCAACGCGAGATCAGCACGCGCGCCTAACGAACGGCCGTGTGTCGACGACGATATGTAATTGTCAGCGTGCGCACCGGTCCGGATGGTACGTCCGGGCGTTGCGGTCTTCCCTTGCACGCTCAACGCAGTTCGGCCGTCAAACGCTGACGCTTCTCTACCCCACGTCGGGTCCGCATAGCTCATCTAGTTGTCCTGTCCCAGTACACATCTAGTCAGGCGTGCGGGCTCGTCCATTCGGCGGCCGGACGGTTTAGGCCCACGTCCCGCGGCGTCGGTGAGCCATCGCGACTAGCTCGAGGCCTAACCTCGCGATGGACGAGGGGATCACGCGGTGCCGCTTGTGGGCGCGCCGGAAATCCTCGACCGCCGTCCGGAAACTATGTTCGCTCGCCCGATACGCCTCCCAGACGCGATCGACCGCAGACTCATCCCACTGCTCGTCTCGCGCAGCCGCGCGCAGCCCCTCATAGACCGAGGTAATCCAGTCCGTGCCAAAGACCTCCTCCACCAAGCCGGAGTGTCGCTGATGCCGAAGATCCGGTGCGAGAAAATCCTCAATTGCGGCATCATCCCGGATCTCGAGATCGATCGCGAGCGCCGTGGAGATGCGCTTTATTTCTCGACGCCAATCGTCGAGGAGGTTGGCGTACTCAACGAACACGCGCGGAAACCCGCGCGTATCTCTCTCGGCAAGCAGCGTGTATTTCAGCCACAAGGCACTCCCGAGTTCCGGCGAGGCTGCACCGCGCGCCGTAAATGACGCGATGGCCTCCTGCGGGTGGCGCAGGGCAATGACGGCTGCGACGTCGAATCCGGCCTGGCGTGCCGCCTCGAACCATACTTCGGACAGCACCGTTATTTGCAAGTCCTTGATAACGACAACCGGTGCAGCAGGCAGAGTGGTGAGGTACGCCTTGATCTTGGCGATGACGGCGGGGTTCTGTTTCGAGTCGAACGCACCCTCCTCCTGAAGGCGCAGTGTCGGGTCGAAGGCCGCGCTGCCGTAGCGACGCAATATTTCGTCGTTTAGAAGGAGGGATGCTCGAGGCTCCCAACGACCGCGTGGGTTATCCGAAACGGCACCATGCAGCCCGGCCGGGAGCGTGCCACCGCAGAGCGACAGAACCCGTGTAAGCGCCGAAGTTCCGGACCGGGGCATGCCTATCACGAACAGTGCGACGGGACGCGACCCAGTGAGACCCCTAGCGGCGGCGGTCACAAGCAAAACCCCATGTTCCCTGCGGCGTGCCATGCCGGGCCGAAATATCCGACCAGGTGATGTTCCGACGGTCGAGCGGCGCGGTGCCGTCCGTATACCTGTCCGTGATTGCTGGCGATATTGACGAGTAAGCTATTGGTGCATAAGGCCGGCAGTTGGTCGACATGCGATGCTGCCGCCAAACGCACGGAACAACACCCTAGAACGCACTTAACGAAAGAACGTCGGCTCTTGCTCATGGCGGCAGGATAGACGGTCAGCCGACAAGATCGCCATTGATCAATAGATGTCGTCGCCGTGAACAAATTTGGGATAGGTCGTCATCCCCTGCGTGGACAGACTCGGTGTCGCCATCGCGTGCAGTACGTGGGTGGGGCGCTTGCTCTTAGATGCCGAAATCCGTCAGCGACACCTCAGACACCAGGTAGTTCGTGCTCGACGCGCGTGATGCGGCAGGTTGGCCTACAGCGTCATTGCAGGCGGCTGCTTGGAGTACTGACCGCTCGTGCCCGAGCCTACGTTTTGGCTCGAGCTGCCACCTTTTGCCGCCGGCTCCCTCACCGGTCGGCCGGTCAGGGTTTGATCTCGTTCGCACTGTCCCGCCGTTCAAACGCCGAAACGCTGCTGACCGGGCCGACTAACCGTGACAGCAATTCCGTCAATACCGAGGGCTACGGCTACTCTCTTGCGATGGATTGGTCCGACTTCACGACGGTCGGCACCGTCTCGCTGCACGAAGGCCGGTTCCGTCCTGCGTAGCGCCGGCCTTGCGTCACAAGTCGTACGTCATACAGGACATCGGTCGCGAATCGAATCGGTGTCGTCGGAGGGTGATTGATGTCAGATCGAAGCCGTCCTACGCGCGCACCCATCAGCAGCCGCGAATCCAACGGTGTTGGCCTGCCGGACAATCGGCTCACGATGCTCGATCACGCGTTCTATACGGGCCGGCGCACCACCGGCCATGCGCAAGTCATCCAGGTCGTGTGGGTCTACGAGCACCCGATCGATTTGGACGGCCTCAAGCGTTTTCATCACAATCTCGGCAACGGGTTGTTGGCTCGACGCATTGAACGTTCGTCGATTCCATTTGCCCGGCATCGGTGGGTCTCGGACGAGGTGTCGTCGGACATTGACTTCGCTGAGTACACCCGTCCGCGCGGTGAAGTAGGCGACTGGGCTGATGAACGATCACAGATGCCGATCGATCCGGAATGGGGGCCGGCCTGGCATCTCGGGGTCCTGCCCGTTACGGATGGCTCCACCGCGGTCAGCCTGGTGGTTTCCCACTACCTCATCGATGGGTTCGGGCTCGCCGTCGCGGTAGCGGATGCACTCCTTGGCAATACTCGCGATCTTCGCTTACCACCGCCGCGATCACGCACACGACTTCGTGCAGCGGCACAGGATGCCCGACAAGCAGTACAAGACATACCAACGGCTGCCCGAGCGCTCATCGAGCTGGCCAAACTGACCCGAGGCCACCGACACGATCTCATCGCGGCGGCCAAAACGGCTCGGTCCCACCGGCGCGAGATCGCCCATTCACCGGCACCGCGACCCGTCGCGCTTGCTAAGACCGCCTGCGTCGACACCGTCATGGTGCCGGGTATAACGATCCACGTCGACCTAGACGAGTGGAGTGCCCGTGCAGAGGCTTCAGGCGGCACGAGTAACACACTCGTCGCCGGATTGGCCGCGAAATTCGGCGAGCACATTGGGCGTCGACGCCCCAGGGATGGCGCCGTTACTTTACAACTTCCGATAAGCGACCGCGTCGAGGGTGACACACGTGCAAACGCAATGTCGTTCGCGCGCGTCAGCGTTGACCCGACGCGTGTGACGTCGGATCTGCATGACATACGTGCCTCCATCAAGGACGCGCTGGACACGGTGCACAGCACGCCAGATGCGTCATCGCACCTCCTATGGCTGACCCAATTCGCGCCGAAGCGGGCGTTGAAGCGACTGTCCGATGTGATGGTGGTTGGCGACCTCGATCTCCCGGTGTTTTGTTCCAACCTCGGTGACCTCGGCTCAATGCTGAGCCACCTCGATGGCACGAAGGCCGAGTACGGCTGGGCGCGAGCAGTTGGTCAACACGTATCGCGGCAATGGCTCGAGCAAACACGCGGATTAATGAGGCTGCAGTGCTGGCGCATAAACGGCAAGGTTGGCATCACCGTCGTCGCCTACCGACCCGGCGCGGAGAACACAAAGGCTGCTCTGCGTGAGCTGGCTGCGCGTACGCTCGCCGATTTCGAACTTAGGGGCGAGATCGACTAGCAAGACCAAACATTTATATGGCCGGATGATGGCCCGATAACACCTGCAGCACTGGCTCATTCACAAGAAGCAGCTGCGAGTCATGTCAGGCATTGGTGGCAGGTGTTTCTGCAAACGGGCAGCGACATGGACGATGGCCCGTCTTGCCGATCAGCCAGCACCCCGCAGGCGAGCTTTCTGTTCCAGAAGATCAGCGGTGGCCGCAACGCTTTCGGCGGGTTTGGACATGCGGGGGGCGAACTCGCGGGCCCGTGCGACGTAGTCGTCGGCCAGGATAGTGCGCAGATCCTCCGCCAGCGATTCCTGGGTAGTGCTCGAAATGGGCCGGGCGGTGCCCAACTTCAGTCGTCTGACTTGGTCTCCCCAGAGAATCTGATCGAGCCACGTCGAGAGGATCAATGTGGGGACTCCGGCACGCAGGCCAGCCGCCGTCGTGCCCGTGCCACCGTGATGCACAACCGCGCGGCAGGCCGGGAAGATCGCCGCGAAATTCAACGCACCCACCACCTTGACATGCTCGAGGTCGGTGAAACCGCTGAAGTCAGTTCCAGCAGCGCAAATCAATGCCCGCTCCCCCAGCTGCGCGCAGACCGCGCCAATCATGGCCAGTGTGTCGGCCGAAGATTCCACCGGCATACTGCCGAACCCGAAGAAAATCGGCGGCGATCCGGCGGCAATCCACGACGCGACCTCCTCATCGGCCTCCGTCGACAACTCCAACGTCAGCGCGCCGACAAACGGCCGTTGGCCATCCCATTTCGCCCATTCGGTCGCCAGCCCCGGAAAACACACCTCGTCATAGGCCTGAATCTCCAGCGATCCGCGTCCAGCGATCCGTCGCGACGCGGGGGTTGTCGCCCTCGGCAGGCCCAATTCACGACGCTGCGCGTTGTCCAAATTCTGCATAAAGGGCCACTCCAGCCACTCATTCATCATCATTACGAAGCGGCGCAACGGCACCGGAAAGAATGTCAGCAATTGCCCGTTAGGTCGCACCGGGTGGTAATGAAGCGTCGCCAACGGAATGTCGTAATACTCGGCGACGTTGGCTGCGGGCTGCTCGAAACTCAGCCCGGTGAACAACAGATCGGCCCCGTCCGCCAGCGTCGTCAGCGTCGCGCCGATGTCTTTCCAGCATTGGCTAACCGGACCCCAGATTTCGCGCGCAAGCCGGATCACATCCGGGATCTTCCAAAAGTTTCCGAAGAGACGCGTCCAAAAGTCGCGATGCACTTCTAGCCACGCGCGGGTGTCTAGCCCATAGGCGACGGCGGAAAGCCCAGCCGACTCCGCGAACCCCACCAGGTCAGGCGGGACTGCTATACGCACGTCGTGGCCCCGGCGCAGCAGTTCGCGGCCAACCGCGGCGCAGGGCTCGATATCGCCGCGACTTCCATAGCTCGCCAAGACAAATTTCATCGCAGAATTCTAGCGTTTCCACCTAACGTGCGGGTTCTGCGAAGCGAGAGTGGCGGCCTCGCCTCCGCCGATTAGCCGGGCCGCGGCATAGTCCCTACGACAGTAGGGAGGATCCGGACCGCCTCCAGTCGACAAGGACCGGCACGTCACCGGCGGACAGACATGGCTGGCTTCTTGGTGTAGGACAATCCTGCTCCGCAGAAGGGGTCAGGTCGTAGATGTAGATCCGCGGAACCATACGGCATTACCGTTCTGCGGCAACAAGTGTCATCGAGTATCGGAGGTAGTCGATCGCGGTCCTGTCCGCCGCTGTAGCGCATGAAGGGAGATTCGCGCAAACACGCGGCCGCAGGAGAGCAACGCCACAAGAGTAGGGTGCTCTGGCATACGGCGAACACGTCGTAGAGGAACGCGAGCACATTGCGCGGTAGCCACCGCAATTGTAGAATTCGGCGTCTGGCAAAGGGGGCAGCATGGAGAAGACGCGAGGGTTCTTTGTGCGAACACTTACACGTCTCGTCACGGCGCTTTTCAGCGCACTTTACCGGCTCTATACCCGGTCATCTACTCTCGGCGACCACGAGTTCTTCGATGCCAAGGACTTTCCCTGGGTCGGTGCAGTCGAGGCTGATTGGCGGAAGGTCCGTGCCGAACTCGATGCGCTTATGCCCTATGCAGCATCCATGCCGAACTTCCAGGACATTCAGAAGGACCAGAAGGCCCTCTCTCAAGACGACGGCTGGAAGACCTTTTTCTTCTATGCCTACGGCATGAAGGCGGCGGCGAACTGCCGCCGTTGCCCGGAAACCACCAAACTACTCAAGAGTATGCCCGGCATGAAGACCGCCTTCTTCTCGATTCTGGCGCCCGGCAAGCACTTGCCGCCGCACCACGGTCTCTATAAGGGCGTGCTCCGCCTCCACCTCGGCCTGCTCGTTCCCGAGCCGGCCGAGATGTGTGCCATCCGAGTCGGTTCAGAGACCCGTCATTGGCAAGAGGGCCGGGTGATGATCTTCGATGACACCTTCGAGCACGAGGCTTGGAATCGGACGGATGGGATGCGGGTGGTTCTTTTCGTCGACATCATGAGGCCGATGCGCTTCCCGGCGAATGCGCTGAACGCGATGGCAACCTGGATGATCGCGCTCTCGCCCTTCGTGCTCGGCAGCTACGGTAGCTACTCTCGATGGGAAAAGCGCTTTGAGGCCGCCGTCAACGAGGGCGCTGCGGCGAACTGATTCGAAGTCGCAGTCTGCCCTTGGTGCCTGCATGGCTGCCGGGACGATCTCATGCGCCTCAGCTTCCATCCGATGCTTGTAACGGACTGGGACACGCCGCCGGAATGGCCGGACTCACTGTCTTGGATTGACAATGACAGCGCCACCTCAGCGAACCAGAGTTTTTGTCTCGCAGGGTATGTCATACTCGCGATCTATGGGACTCAACGACCGCGTGTTTGGCCCGATCGGTTGGAAGCTTACTCAGAAGACCCAGAAATATATTTACCGCCATTTCAGCCGGTCTCGCGCCCACAACGATGTGCTATTCCTCAACGCAGGCTACGAGGAAGATCCGCCGATGGCGCTACCGCTGGCAGACTCAGACGAACTCTATCGGCCCTGTATCCAGCTCTATTACCGTACGGCGACGCAAGCGGACCTCACAGACAAAAAAGTGCTGGAGGTCGGTTGCGGACATGGCGGCGGAGCGTCATTTCTGACACGCACCCTGCACCCGGCCTCGTACACCGGACTAGACCTAAACCCGGCGGGTATCGAATTCTGCCGCAGCAGGCACACTTTGGCCGGTCTTGATTTCGTCGAGGGCGACGCGGAGAAGTTGCCCTTCCCCGACCAATCTTTCGACGCGGTGATCAACATCGAGTCCTCGCTCCTTTACCCAAGGTTTCCCCGGTTTCTCGCTGAGGTGGCGCGGGTGCTGCGACCGGGAGGGCATCTGCTCTACGCCGATGTCCGTCCCCGCTACAAGATCGCAGAGTGGGAGACGCAGCTGGCCGGGGCGCCCCTACGGATACTTTCGCAGCGCGTAATCAATGCGGAGGTGATGCGCGGGACCGCAAAGAAATCGACGCAGCGGCTTGGACCGTACGCGCGCGTCGTTGCCGTCATTGCACGTTTCAGGAAAGGCCCGCCCCCTGCGACAGAGGAATCGTATCGGATGTACTGCTTCACGAAGGACTAAGTCGCGCCGCCGAACTCGCTCCGTGAGGTGGTCGATTTCTATCGAGTTGCGGCAATCGATTGACCCGAGAGATTCCGGATCGATAATCGGCGTACGGTCGGGTTTAGGCGACCAAACGGTTTTGCATTGGGCGCCAAATCACACCACTGCGCCGTTCTAATGAAGTAGCTGCGCGGCACTTGGTGTAGGACGTAGGTCGTGCTCCGGATTCTCCGCTCACAGTCATGCCCGTCCACCTCGATGACGCGACGGCCAATTTTGGCCCCGGATCACATCTTGACACAACCCGCAGCGCCGCCGAGTCCGCTGCCACCACCGCTGTTGTAGAACGGTGTGGCTAGCCCCGATTTTTCGTCCAAGGTGATGGCAGTAGCGGTTTCCGGCTGGGAA
>NZ_JAMQTI010000043.1:0-32116 GCF_032883055.1 Mycobacterium sp. 29Ha | reverse complement strand
CGGCCCACCAACCGAAAGTCGCATAGCGACTGGACCACCAAACGGGTCCCCGTCAAAGTCGGCGACGACCAACGCATTCGGGGTGGGCACCCGGAACTGGCGGTCCACCAGGTCCAGCGTCCGCTCGGCCGCGGGGTCGGCGATCGTGGTGCGCACCGACTTCTGCCGGCGCACGCCCTGCGAACCGTTACGCCTCATCAGCCGCTCCATGTGGACTAGGCCACCGGGAAGCCTCACGCTGCAGGCGAGCCCACATCTTCACCGATCCCTACAACGACTCCGGCGTCTTGCGCCCATCCTCGTCGGGCTCGTAGTAGCCGGCCGACACCTCGGTGATCGCGGCGTCCCACAACGACCCCTTCTACGGCGACCGCGTTACCCAGGCGTGGAACGAGCGCGGGGCGATCGGCACACCGTGCTCGGTGAGCACGCGGCAGATCGGAGCGACCCCGAAGCGGTTCCTGTTCTCGGCGATGAACACGCAGATCGAACTGGTCAGTGGCGGCTGTGCGGGTCGCTCTCCCGCACGAAGAAAGACGTTGCCGCCTTGAGGATTTCGATGGTCTGCTCGAACTCGACATCACGTCGCTTCAGTGCTCGGATCTCCGCGACCGCCTCGCTGGACACCCGTCACGCTTGCCGTCGTCGACCTGCTGCTGACGGATCCAACTCCGCAGCGTCTCGGCATTCATCCCCAGCCGCTTGGACACCGCCGTGATCGCCGCCCACTCACTGGGGATGTTCCTTTTCGAGTCTTCTGTCCATAACGTGGGCCGCGAGACCTTACTACGGCCTAGATTGCCTCAGAACCGCTCGGCTGTTGCCCAGTTTTCTGCGCGCTCAACTGCGCGCCAACATCAGCTATGGACGCCCCGCCGAGGAGATCCGACACCTCAAGATCGTGATTGAATTCGACCCTAATTCGACGACGTAACTCTAGCGCCTGCAACGAATCCAGGCCGATCGCCACCATGGGGACATCGGCGTCAATCGACTCGGCGCGATCGATACCGATGGATTCGGCGAACAGATCAATCAACCGCCGCGAGTGCGTGGTCGGCTCAACGGGTGCGTAGGTTGCTGGGTCGTCAACGTCGGGCGGAATCAGCTGTGAAACCAACGGGCCGTAGCCGAACACACCCAGCACCGATCGCGCCCGGGCGAAATCGAATGCCCCGACGATGGCATTCCTGCCCAGCCGGTTCATTCCCAAAGCGATTGCATCGCCGGGAGACATCGGGACGACCCCGATGGCCGCCAGCTGCGCCATACTCCTTTCATCGAGGTCAAAATGAACGGTCCACTGACCCCACTGCACCGAAACACAGTCCAAGCCAGCGGCGCGGAGTCGGTGCGCCATGGCGTCGAGCATCCGATTGGCCGCCGAGTAGACCACCTGCCCGCGTCCGCCGATCGTCGCCCTCGCCGAGGAGCACAGAATGATGCGACAGTTCTCCGCTCGGGGGAACGCTTCCAGTACCCGCCAGATGCCGATAACCTTGGCCTGCAACGCATCGTCTACCTTCGTGGCGGTGATGTCCTTGAGTTCGATAGCCGAATAGTCGACGGCGGCGTGGATTATCAGATCCGCCGGGGCGCCCTGGTTCTCCGCAGCCAGTTGCGATACTGCCGCCTGGTCGCCTACGTCGCACTTCGTGACACAGATTTGCGTGGCCGTGGTCGAGCGGATCCCCTGGAGTCGGTCCGCGACTGCAGCGTCCCCGCCAGATCTGCTCACCAGCGTGATTCGCCGAGCGCCGCAGTGTGCGAAGTGGTCGCAGAATTCAAGCCCGAGTTTCCCCGTTCCCCCGACGATGAGCACATGTTCATAGGGCACACAATCGGATTGGACCGCCGAGCTGTTGCAAGCAACGATCCGTTTGGCGTATAGACCCCCGTTGCGGAAAGCCAATTCCGATTCTTCGTCGGTGTGCAACGCCGCGACGACCGCACGCCCCGAGTCTGAGGCGGTGGATCCACCCGGCAGGTCGAGGTGCCGGAATCCTACGCCCGGATAGTCGGCGCCAATGCTGCGAAACCCCGCGCTTGCCGCTGCGTGCACCGGGTCTGGCGGTGCGTCGTCTGCGACGACCGCCTCACCGCCCACCGTCACTAGCCAGTAGTCGGTACCTGCATCAGTGACTCCCGGCCACCACATGCGGTTGGAAAAGAATTCCGTGACTGCGGCCGCGGCGGCGAAGTCGTCCATCTTCGGCGATTGCGGAAGCAGTATGACAAGTGTATTGATACGACTTGTGACGCCGTGACTTTCAATGTCGATCATGCGAGCCGCGGCGCCAGCTTCGCCGGCTGCAGCGCATATGGCAGTGGCCAAACCCGCGCAGGCTTTCGTGTGGTCGACGATTCCGATGTCACGCGGTGGCACAAGTGAGCGCTTTGACAGCCGAACCCATTCCTCGACGAGAAGGCGCGCCGGCGTGGTTTCCGCGTTCAGCTCACGGGCTGACTCCGTAGGCACTGCAACCGGATTGACAGCGGAGGTCCGAGCACCACGCTGGGGCGGCGCCTCGTCATATGGCAGCCACAGCGGCATCTCATTCATCCGGGTGTTGGGAAAAGCACGCAATGGAAGCGAGACGGTTTCGTCAGACCCAGTGCGCAGGCACTCCCATGAGTAGTCCAGGTCATGTACGGCCAGGTTTGCGAGATTGCGTGTCAACTCGTTGAGATCCGTGGCCGTTCGCTCCGACGAGCCGGCCACGACCGCCGAGCTTGTGTCCCCATGTCCAGCGATATTCTCTTGAATCGCCAGCTGTAGTGTCGGATGCTCGGCCAGCTCCACGAACGTGTCGACGTTGCGCCGCACCGCTTCCGCGATTGCCTTGTCGAATCGAACGGTGTTGCGGAGGTTCCAGGACCAATATTGGTCGACGGGCAGGCCTTGGTCGACGGAGCTGCCGAGAGTTGCTCCGATGCAGTCAATTTCGGAGTCGAAAAACACAAGATTCTGCAGTCGCCGTCGTACGGTGGCACGTACCTCGGCGCTAAGGTCATGCATCAAGCTGGTGTGTGCGGGATACTGGACGGGAATGACTCGAGCGAACGTGCCATTCTCGACAAAGGCGTCCACGATTGCCTGCACCGCTTTCCGTTCACCCGAAATGCAATGCATGCTAGGCGAATTGACCACCGACAGCTGCGCCCAACCCGAGCAACGCGCGATCGAATCCTCACAGGCGTCCCGGTCGGCGGCGACGACTGCCATGGAGTAATCATCGGAGGCCAACTTGTCGGCGAGGCGTGCGCGGATCCCGACAACGAGGACGGCATCGGCCAAAGTGATCTTGCCCGAGACGTAGGCTGCGCTGATCTCCCCTTGGCTGTGTCCGATAGTGGCGTTCGGCGTCACGCCGAATGAACGCCACGTCGCGGCCAGTGCGGCCATTTGGATAAACAATGCCGGCTGGACGGTCCACGCACTGTTATCGGCCGGAAGATGTTCGTCGAGAAGGTAATTGAGCGGGCATTCGCCGAACTGCATCTGGAAAGCCTCGGTGCAGCGGTCGGCTTCGGCTCGAAATGCGGGAATCGATTCATAGAAGAGCCGCCCCATCCCTGGGCTTTGGTTGCCCTGCCCGGGAAAGACGTAGGCCACCTTACGGGTTATGGCGGTCGTGTTGGTCTGGATCAACGAAGGATGTTCTCGTCTATCAACCAGTGCGCGTAGGGCGCTGATCAGATCATCGCGGCTGTTCACCATGGCCAGGGCGCGATGCCGGCGGGCTATCCGCGTCCGAAAAAGCATTTCGGCGATGCGGTCAGATCCTACTTCAGGATGATCTGCGGCATAAGACAGGAGCTCCGCGGCCTCGTCGAGAAGCAGGCCGGCGGTATCCGCTGACAACAGGACGGGGGTGGCGTTGTTCGGAAGCCGGTAACTAGGGATCACTTTGCTCACTCACTGGCATGGCAATGATTGCGTGTGCATTGGCGCCTCCCGCGCCAAACGATGACACGGCACCGTAGCGGACGCCGCCTTTGGGCTCCCAATGGTGCAGCTTTGTCGCCAGCTGCACGCCCGTCAGATCCCAGTCCACCGTCTGAGTGGGGTTGTCCGAGAACAGGGTCGGCGGAATTTGACCGTGCTGGCCGGCGAGCAACAGTTTGATCAGTCCGAGTATTCCGGATGCCGCCTGGGCATGGCCGGCATTCGACTTCATCGAGCCTAAGAGCGCATGGGATCCCGAAGCGCCGTAAGTGTTAAAAAGGGCAATCAATTCTACTGGGTCGCCCGCCAAGGTTGCGGTCCCGTGTCCTTCGATCATTCCCACATCGACTGGATCAATTCCCGCAGCGTCGAGCGTCTTGCGGATGACCTGCTCCTGCGCGCGCACCCGAGGAACCAAGATCGGCTTGCCCTTCCCGTTGTGATTGGTGCGGATGGCCAGGATTCGTCCATAGATCCGGTGTCTCATTTGACGTGCTCGCGATTCACGCTCGATGAGAACCATTCCGGCGCCTTCACCCCAGATGGTCCCGGTGGCGTCGTTCGAATACGCGCGGCAGTGGCCGTCACTGGAAAGCGCGTTGAGTCTGGCGAATTCGTAGAACGCACCGGGGGACCCCATCACGCACACCGCGCCGGCAAGTGCCCATTCGCACTCGCCGTCTCGCACCGCTGTCGCGGCCAGGTGCAGTGCGGTCAGTGCGGATGCACATGCGGTATCGACGCAGATCGATGGACCGGTCAGTCCCAGGCAATGCGAAATCCGGCCGGCGGCCCCCAGTTGTCCCAACGAGGCGATCCGATGTCCACTGTAGGCGTCGGCGACCGCCGCGCGTGGACCGTACTCCATTGGCGACATGCCAACGAAGCATCCACCGTCCGCGCCTTCAAGCGTGCCCGGATTCACACCAGAATTCTCAAGTGCTTTCCATGCCATGCGCATCGCCACCCGCTGCTGGGGATGCATCACGACGGCCTCGCGGTGGGTGACGCCGAAGAAGGGCGGATCAAATGTCGTCGCGCCGTCAAGAAAACCACCCGCGTCGCAAACGCGTCCCCAACCGTCTAGCTCGGATACCGACAGCAGATCATCGGTTGGCCAGCCGCGATCTCGAGGGAAGGGGGTAAGCAACTCCCTACCTTCGGCCAAGGCTGACCACAAGGCGTTGGGGCTTTCGATTCCTCCAGGCGCCTCGACAGCCATGCCGGAAATGACGATCGGGTCGGCCGGTGTCGTTGACGTAGATTCGCTGACGCTCACGCGGTCTGCTCGCATTGCGCGCTCGCCGCCAACAACTCCGCGACAGCGTCAATGTGCGATTTCAAATAGAAGTGTCCACCGTCAAACATTGTTACCTCGACCGTGTCGGTATGCTTGCGCCACCCATAGAGATCACCCAGCGTGATATAAGGGTCCGAATCACCACCGATAGCATGAATCGGAGCCGCTACCTTGATGTCTTCGGCGCAGGAATACGCGTCAAAGGCGTTGTAGTCTGCCTTTATCACGGGAAGTGCCAGCCTCATCACTTCTCGGCTCGCAAACACATCCGTGTCGGTGCCCTCGAGCGCCGCGAGATGATTCAAGATCGTCTCGTCGTCTTTGGGATGCGGTGGTTTGGCCGCGACGTTTGAGGGAGCTACCGCCGCCGAGACGGTGAGGTGCCGCACATCGATCCCGTTCACTTCCGCAATCCGGACAAACTCGAAGGCCACTAACGCTCCCATGCTGTGGCCGAATGCGATCAGCGGAGCTCCGCGATTGTGCTCCGACTTCGAGAAGTCACGGAACGCTCCCGCGGCGATCTCGGGAAGCGAGTTCAACGACGCCTCGGCCGCCCGATCCTGGCGCCCGGGATACTGGAAGACAACGACTCTAAACTCCGCGCTGAGAATCCTCGAGAACTCGCGGTAGGCCGACGCGCCAGCCCCGGCATGCGGAAAAACCAGCAACGTCATATTGCCGGGGGAATCCGGCTCGTGAAATTGTCTCAGCCACCCCTCTATGCGCGGCATGCACTATTACCTCTCGCCCATCCGTCGCCATTCTGCAAACCGGTTTGGTGGTTGTTTTCGTCCCCCACGTCAAGTGACTTAGCTGAGGCTAACATAAGTTACCATCTTCCGTGGTCGGTTCCGGGCCGTTCGCCTTCCGGTTTGCTGCGCGAACCGAAGTGCTCATCCCCTCTCGGTCACGGACCATGAGCGCAGCGCGCTTATCCGGCAGATCGAGGTCCGCGATGCGTCGAAATCCGGCGCGTTCGAGCGCCCGGATCACTCGCGCGTTCTCGACGTCGGGTTCGGCGACCACTCGTGTGGCGCGAGTATCTGCTTCGAGTTGCCAAGTCGAGACGGTCTCCAGCAAGTCAACGCCCAGCCGCCGTCCGCGGCATGGCGCCGGCCCCAGCAGCATGTGCATGCCGGCGTCGCGTTCGTGCGCGGCGTAGTACTCGGCGAGCGGATCGAGATCGGCGCGGTAGAGCTCCCAGTAGCTAATCGGAACGCCATCCAGCAGGCCCAGATAGGGAGCCAGGTGGTCGCTGCCTTGCTGCCGGCGCAGATAGGACGCGATCCTGTGTCGCGCCCATGGCTTCCGCCAGAAACGGGCCACCTCAGGGTCATTCATCCACGAGTGCACCAGATCGAGGTCGCGTTCGAGGTCGAGCCGACGCAGCGTGAACTCTCCCGAGAACGCCTGATGATCCAGTGCCGCGCGGTATCGCCCCACGTCCAGCGCATCCACGACGTACCTCCCAATCGAACGGCCCGCATGGTCGCCATGAGCGCATGGGGTAGGTCTAGCTCCGTCATGCGACAGCCGCAACAGCCGCGGGAGCCATCCGACTCACTTTAGGCTAGCCTAAGGCAGCTCTATGAGCGCTCGGAAGAGAGGACTTCCTATGATTCGGTTCGTGTCGCTGGTGCCACAGGCCAGTGGTGCAGGACCGAGCAGACTCTGAACGATCCAGCGAACTGAAATCAGGGGTGAGGCGAGCGATGGCCGACGATGCCGAGACTTTGCAGGAACGTCGTCTCGAACTGCTGCGAAGGCGTATCGCCGAAAAGGGTCTGGCAGCGGAGAAGCCGGCCGATCAGGCGCGCATCTGTGCGGGAGAGCGCTACCGGCTATCAGTTGGTCAGCGCCGGATGTGGTTCCTGCAGACCATGGAGCCCGCCGACACCGCGTTGAACATCTGTATTGCCTACCGACTGACAGGTGCCTTGGATGGGTCACGCTTGCGCAGCGCCTTCTATGATGTCGTGGCGCGCCACGCTATTTTGCGCACAACCTACGGCGTGGACAACCAGGGTGAGCCATATCAAGTCTTTCGCGATGGTGTCGAAAATAGTTGGTGGACAGATGATTTGACTCATCTTGTCTCCGAGGAACGCGAACGGCGAATCGAGGCTTTAGCGCGAGACGAGTTCGGCCGGCCATTCGATCTCACGAACGAGCCGCCGCTGCGGATCAACTTGATACGTATCGGTACGGAGGAATTCGTACTGTTGCTTGTCGCGCATCACATCTGTTGGGATGACGACTCCTGCGCTGTTTTCCTCCGCGAACTCAGCGCTGCTTACAACGGTCGCCAGCTGGGCCGGCCCGCACCACAGTTTATCGCGGTCGAGGTGCTCGAGACCTCAGAAGAACCCAGCACTGCCGACATCGGCTACTGGGCTGACACATTGCGGTCGTTACCCGAGGCGCTGGAGAGTCTCGGCGCGGGTGGCGCGCATCCGTCTCGACGGGCCGAACGTCAAACTCAGGCGCTGCCCGCAGGCCTCTTCAACCGGATCGAGAACTTCGCCCGAAAGCGCTCCGGCTCACCATTTATGGTGCTACTGGCGAGCTTTGGTGTGCTGGTGCGTCGCTATACCGGCGCGGCGGATTTCTTGGTTTCCGTCCCTGTCACCGACCGCAGGCCGGGGACCGAGGCTGCCATCGGGTATTTCGGCAATACGCTGTTGCTACGAATCAGCCCGCGAGCCCACGACACTTTCACCTCGTTGGTGGACGCCGTACGCGAAACCTGTCTTAGCGGCTTCGCCCACAAGTCGGTCGGCATCGATCGAGTGGTCCGCGAAATAAACCCGGACCGGATGGGCCACGATGGCATGGACCGCCTGGTCAGGGTGGGTTTCAGTATGCGCAAAAGCCATCGCGGATTCGCTTTGGACGGCGTCGCCGTGCGACAGCTCGAACTGGGCGCGGTCGCCGCGCAGCTTCCGCTTGCCTTGGCGATCGTGTTGGACTCGCAGGGCGTGTCGGTCGAAGTCGAGTATCAGAGGGATGTGTTGAGCGGTGCGCTCGTCGAACAGATGGTGACTCATTACCTACAGCTGTTGGACAACGCGCTGGCCGAACCCGAACGCCGGGTCACCCGTCTGGACATGCTCGACCCCAGGGAGCGAGAAACCATCCTGGCACGGTCGCATGGCGAACTCGTCGACACGCCCGCCACCACGATGGTCGCGATCCTCGAAGCGGCCGCGGCTGCCACACCGGACGCTGTCGCGCTTTCCTCGGGCGGGACTGAGCTGAGCTATGCCGAACTCCATCGGCGCGCGAATCGCCTGGCGCGCTGGTTCATCCAGCAGGGACTCGGTGCCGACGACATCATCGGCCTGCGCATTGCGACATCAATCGAGTTCATCGTCGCCTCGCTCGCCGCACTCAAAGCCGGTGCGGCCTACCTGCCCATCGACCCGGCGTTCCCGGCCGAACGCATTGATTACCTGGTCACCGATGCCCGCCTACAGACGGTTATCGGGCCGCGGGAGTTTCAGTCCGCTGAGATTGCCGCCGCGCAGCTGTCTGACGTCGCACTGACCGACGCCGATCGGTCACTTCCGCTGATCCCCGAGCACTTGGCTTACGTCATTTACACTTCCGGCTCCACCGGCCAGCCCAAGGGCGTCGCGGTTTCACATCGGGCCATCTCCGAGCACATCAAGGGTTTCATCGCCGAGTGCTGCATGACCGCCGAAGACCGCTGGCTGCAATCGTCGTCGGTGAGCTTCGATGCCTCATTGGCGGATATCTTCATCACGTTGTCGCTCGGCGCACAGTTGATCGTGCCCACCCTGTCCAACGCCGGGGCTTCACGTGACGTCGACTACCTGGCCGATCTGATCAGTCGCCGCGGTGTCACCGTGCTGCACGTGGTGCCGTCGATGCTGAGCACTCTCCTGATGCTGCCGCAGGTCAAACAATGGCGGTCGCTGCGTCATGTTCCGGTCGGCGGTGAAGCGCTTCCCGGTGAGCTAGCCGACAAATTCGCCAGCCACCTCGACGCTCAGTTGCGAAATCACTACGGTCCAACGGAGGCCGTCGTCTGCTCGACGCACAAGCTGGTAGGCGGTTCGCACGGCGCGCGCACAGTGCCCATCGGTGTGCCGAACCGCAACGTCTACGCCTACGTGCTTGACGAAGAATTGCAGCCGGTGCCGGCCGAGGTGATCGGTGAGTTGTACCTCGGTGGTGCTCAGTTGGCGCGTGGATATCTGGGCCGTCCCGGACTGACCGCGCAGCGGTTTGTCGCCGACCCATTCAACCCCGGCATGCGGCTATACCGGTCGGGAGACTTAGTCCGCCGCAATATAGGTGGCGACCTGGAATTCGTCGGCCGGGCCGATGAGCAGGTCAAGGTTCGCGGCTTCCGTATCGAGCTTGGCGAGATTCGGTCCACGATTGCGACACATCCAGCGGTGCGGCATTGCCTTGTCATCGTGGACAATTCTGAGGCCGGCCCCGCGCTCGTCGCGTACCTGGTGCCTTCCGATGGTACTGCGCAATTGGATCTGGAGAGCATACGCGCACATACCCGCTCGGTACTGCCGGAGTACATGGTGCCGAGTGCCTTCGCGGTGATTTCCGAGATTCCGCTGACCGTAAGCGGCAAATTGGATAGGCGGGCGCTGCCCGCGCCAACGGCTATCGCGCTTCCTGGCTACCGCGCGCCGACGACGACCACCGAACGCCGAATCTGCTCGATTTTCGCCGGGCTGTTCGGCTCGCAGCGAGTCGGCGTTGAGGATTCATTCTTCGGCTTGGGCGGCCACTCCCTGTTGGCGGCCCGGTTGGTCGCGCAAATCCGGGCCGAGTTCGGCGTTGAGCTAACCGTTCGCGCGGTGTTCGATGCTCCCACCCCGGCCGGATTGGCGGCTCAGCTCGTCGATCGGTTCCGTGCCGAATTCGACATTGATCTCGACGAGATGGAGGCCGAGGAGCTATTCGACGATGCAATGCCAGGAGCGCCATCGAGCCGTCCCGCGCTGGTCGAATCCGTTCGCCCGGAACAGCTCCCCTTATCCTACTCGCAGTTAGCTGCGTGGTTCCAATATCGGATCGAGGGCGCACATGACGGCTTCAACATGCCGTTCGCGCTTCGCGTCGAAGGCCCGCTGGACACCGCCGTACTTACCGAGGCACTGAACGACGTGGTTGCCCGGCATGAGCCGTTACGAACGAATTTCATTGAGTACCAAGGTGTCCCATACCAAACGGTGCACTCGAAAGTGCACGTTAGTGTACCGATCTCCAAGATCACGGCCGATCGCTTCGACGAAACGGTGGCCGAGTTGCGTCGGCATGTCTTGACGCCGGAGCGCGGTCCGTTGATTAGTGCGACCCTGTTGGTGCTCGACTCGGATAAGCATGTGTTGTTCTTGATCGTCCATCACATTGTCAGCGATCACGCCTCACTCGGCATCCTCTCCGAGGACCTAATATGCGCCTACCGCGCTCGGCTGAGGGGTAAGCCGCCCCAGTGGGCAACGCTCCCCTTCCAGTTCGCGGATTACGCACTGTGGCAACGAAATGCTTTCGACACATCCAGTGGATGGGGACGGGCTGAGCTGGCTCATTGGCGTGAAGCATTGGCCGGATCGCCCGACGTGATCTCGGTAGCGCCCGACCACTCACGGCCGCCGGTGCTCGGCAAGCGTGGGAAGGTGGCGAGCTTCACGGTGTCCGCGGCCCGTCGATCGGCGCTTACGCAGCTCGCCGAGCAGAATAGCGCCACTGAGTTCATGGTTTATCAGGCCGTTCTTGCAGCATTGCTGCACAAGCTCGGCGGCGGGACGGACATCGCAATTGGCAGCCCGGTCGCATCACGCGTCGAATCCGCCACGGCGCAGTTGATCGGACTGTTCGCCAACGTGGTGGTCCTGCGCAACGATGTGTCCGGTGATCCAAACCTGCGCACCTTGGTCGCGCGTAGCCGCGAAACGGTGCTGGATGCCTTCGCGCATCAAGAACTGCCCATCGAACGCTTGGTGGAAGCGTTGAACCCGCCGCGCTCGCGGTCCTGGAATCCGTTGTTCCAAGTGCTTATCCATTTTCGCGGTGAGGATTGGGCGCTCATGCCGCGCGACCTGACTGAGACCGGGGAAACCACGGTCTGTCCGCTTTCGATGGACTTCGATGTGTCACTCCTGGATCTGGATGTCGGCATCAATGTGACAGAGCGTGGAGAACTCGACGTGCGGATCGTCGCCAATGCCGATCTTTACGAATCGCAAAGCGTCGCGCTTATCGCCGATGCTCTGAATGCCGCTCTCGATGCATTCGCGACGACGCCGGATTGCAGGCTACCCGCGTTGGAATTGCTACCCGCGGCCGCCATGGACAAGCTTCTCGCTCCGCCAACCCCTAAGGTCGTCCGGCAATTGGAACCGATCACACGAGGTTCCGCGGAAACCGAGCGAGCCCTCATCACCCTGTTGGAGCAATTGCTCGACATCAACGGCGCAGAACCCGATGACAACTTCTTCGCTCTCGGCGGCGACAGCATCATCTCCATCAAGTGGTCGGCGCAGGCTACCGAGCGGGGACTACCCTTGACCCCGGCAATGGTGTTTGAACACAGGACCATCGCCGAGTTGGCGGCGGCAGTCGACGCCGTAACTCGTCAGGCTGCCGCAGACGAGACCGGTCCGTCAGCAGGATACGAATACACGCCGATGAGCGCATCCGGCCTGAGTCCCGATGCGCTGGCCGATCTCACCGCATCCTGGCTCAAGGAGTCGTGAACCGCAGCCATGACCCCGACTCCGCGGCCGATCGAGGACGTTCTTGCCCTCAGTCCTCTACAGGAAGGGCTGTTTGCGCTATCCCGACTGGCCGAAGACCACCTCGACCTGTACAGCATGCAGTTCGTTGTGGATATCGACGGGCCGGTTAACCTTGAGTTGCTCCGCCGCAGCGCTCAAGTCATGCTGGACCGGCATCCGAATCTACGCGCCGCCTTCTGGGATCGTGATGTACCGAAACCGGTGCAGGTCGTGCCCGCGCAGGCGACCTTGCCATGGTTCGAACGGGTCGCCTCGCCAACGGAATTCGACGCTATCGCACGGTCGGAACGACGGCGCGCGTTCGACCTGAGTCGTGGGCCGGCACTGCGGGTCGCCCTACTTTCCGTTCCCGGTGAGACCAGGCGACGGATGATCTTCACCGCGCACCACATTCTGGTGGACGGATGGTCACTCGCCGTGTTCTTCATGGAGATGCTCGCCGTGTACCAGGCCGGGGCCTCAGCCGACGGGCTACCGACTCCACGTCCCTATCGCGACTACATCGCCTGGCTCGTCCAACAGGACCGCGCCGCCGCGACTGCGAAGTGGACTGAGTACTTGCGCGGCGTGTCCGGACCGCTCATGGTCGCCGATGGCGCCGTCGTGGCGGGCGATGACGTGCCGGAAAAGACGGAACTGCGGTTGCCTGAAACCGACGCGGTAAGACTGCAGGAGTGGGTCGGGCGCAACGGTCTCACACTCAACACCGCAGTGCTTTTCGCGTGGGCACTCGTGCTCAGCAGGCTCACCGACCGTCGCGACGTCGTGTTCGGCACCATCATCTCCGGCCGTCCAGAAGGCTTGCTCGGCGTGGAGACCATGGTCGGCCTGTTCATCAACGCCGTACCCGTTGTGCACCGCTTCAGCGGAACCGACTCGGTGGTCGAGCAATGCGCACGGTTGCAGCGCGAATCGTCGGCGATGCGTGACGTCGGTTATCTCAGCCTGTCAGAAATTCAGCGTGAAAATGGCCGAGGCACTTTGTTTGATTCGCTGTTTGTCTTCGAGAACGCACCGATCGAGGATGCGATCCGCACGGTCGATACACCCGATGGAGTGCGCTTCTCTCCCATAGAGATGGAAAGCCTGACTCACTACCCGTTGACGGTGGTTTCGCACCTGCGAGATGACGAACTGGTGGTGCTCGTCGAAGCGATTCGCGAAGCACTGCCGCATTTCCCGGCCGCCGACGTCGGCGAGCGATTGCTCAGCGTACTGCGGCAACTGCCCGATATTGGCGACGACAGCGCCGACGCACTGGATATTCTCACGTCGGCGGAGCGCACAGGACTCCTTGCGGGGCAACCGGTTGCGGCCCCATCTACGACGGTGTGGGAAATGTTCGAGCGGCAAGTCAGCGCCACGCCTGACGTCGTTGCGCTGACCACCGACGGCGCCGAGGAGTACACATATTCCGAATTGCATGCTGACGCAAGCCGACTGGCAATGGAGCTTGCCGAATACGGCATCGGACCGGAGAGCGTCGTTGCACTGGTGTTGGCACGTTCCAGCCGATCCATCGTCGCCATCCTTGCGGTGCTTGCCGCAGGCGGCGCCTACCTGCCGGTCGATATCACGCTGCCCGCAGCTCGAATCGAATCCATTCTGCATCAAGCCAACCCGGTACTCGCTATCACCCAATCGTCCTTCTGTGAACTTGTCGGCCCGCAGCTGCCCAGGCTGGTCCTCGACGACCCAGGTGTAGCCGAGCGCATTTTGCGCCGTCGCGCCGTCGCGCCGGCGGTGCGCCGTCATCCGGAGCACAGCGCATATGTGATCTTCACTTCTGGTTCTACCGGTGAGCCCAAGGGAGTCGTCGGGACCAATGCCGCATTACTGGGCTATTTTGCTGATCATCGGGAGCGTATCTACCAAACCGCCTGGGAGCGCCTAGGCCGCCCGATGCGCATCGCGCACGCTTGGTCTTTGAGCTTCGACGCCTCATGGCAGCCGATGGTCGGCCTGCTCGATGGCCATGCGCTTCATCTGTTCGACGCCGAACAAATGCGCGACGCCGATCGGCTGGTGAAAGGAATTGCCGCACACCGGATCGACATGATCGATACCACGCCCTCGATGTTTGTCCAGCTGCGCGCGGCAGGACTCCTCGATCATGCTCTTTCGGTACTGGCCCTAGGTGGCGAGGCGATCAACCCCACGCTGTGGGAGCAGTTGCGCGACCTATCACCCACAGCGGTGTACAACTGCTATGGACCCACCGAAATGACCGTCGAGGCCGTGGTGGCGCCCGTCGATGACTACCAAGTACCGACGATCGGCACCGCGAACGCCGGAACATTCGCCTACGTCCTGGATTCGGGGCTGCGGATGGTCCCCAACGGCGTCGTGGGGGAACTATACCTGTCGGGGGTACAGCAGGCCCGCGGCTATGTCGGTAGATCTGCGCTGACCGCCGCTCGGTTCGTCGCCGACCCAGTGCGCCCGGGACAACGCATGTACCGCACCGGTGACTTGGTACGTCGCCTTGCGCACGGAGCCTATTCCTATGTGGGACGCGCCGACACCCAAGTCAAAATTCGAGGCTACCGCGTCGAGATAGCAGAGGTCGAAGCCGCGCTGCGCTGTCAGCCGGAGGTACACGACGCGGCAGTTTCCGTCGTGCGTCGCGACGGCGCCACCAGCCTGGTCGGTTTCGTTGTGTGGCAGGCGGAACCGGATGGAGATCTCGCCCGACTGCGCTCCGCGCTCACCGACCGGCTGCCGTCGTATATGGTCCCGGCTCGGATCGTGGCGTTACCGAAGCTGCCAGTGAACGCCAACAGCAAACTGGATGTCCATGCGATCGACCAGCTAGCAGAAAGCGCGCTCTCGCGCGTCGCTGAAAACGGGATGGAGTCGGCGTCCACCGATACTGAACGGTTGCTGTGTGAAACGTTCCAAGAGCAGTTCAACGGCCTTGTCCCGCACGTCGACGACGACCTCTTCTCGCTCGGACTAGACAGCATCGTGGCGATCTCGGTAACTCTCAAGGCTCGTCGGCGTGGCCTCACATTGAGTCCACGGATGCTGTTCACCGCCCCGACCATCCGTCAACTCGCGACGACGATCGACGCGGCCGGCCCAGACAACGCCGTCGAGAGTGCTGCATACGGTGAGGTGATGCCACTACCGATGGTGTGCTGGCTGTACGAGCACGGAAATTACCGCCGGTTCACCCATACCGTGTTGCTTCAATTGCCGGCCGAAATCGACCGCTCGTCGATCGAGTCGATGCTGCAGCTGTTGCTCGACGGGCACGACATGCTCCGATCCATCCTGGTCGATACTCCCAGTGGACCGCGCTTGATTACTCGCGAACCCGGCGCGGTCGCCGCCGCCGACTTGCTTACCCGCGTGGAGTTGCCGAAATCGACCGATGCCGAATTCCATTCGGCGATCACACGTTCCGCACGCACGATCATTGACGAGATTGATCCCCGGGCAGGTGCGGTGGTGCGAGCGGTTTGGTTCTCCGGCAGCGAAGAGGGCCAAGTGCTGCTGCTCACCGCACACCATTTGGCGGTGGATGTGGTCTCCTGGCACATCATGCTGGGTGAGGTCGCCGAAGCCTGGCGCTCGGTGAGTTCGGGAGAAGCGCCGAAGATGTTGCCAGAATTCACCTCTTACCGCCAGTGGTCGGAGCTGATGTGGCAACGAGCCACGACGCCCGAGGTAGCGGCCCAGCGCGAATACTGGGTCACGCAGGTACGCGAACCCGATCCCCCGTTGGGCGTGCGGCACCCCGACCCAGCCCGTGATATCTGGTCCAGCCTGCGAGTCACTCCGGTGGTCACCCCCGTTCATATCACCGAGCGCCTGCTGGCCATACTCACCAGAGAAGAGGGGATGCGCGAATTCCTGCTGGCCGCAATGACCATGACGATTGCGAGTTGGCGGAGGGAGCGTGGCCACGATCCAGCTTCCGGCACGCTCATCGACCTGGAAGGCCATGGCCGCGCTGATGCCATTATGGGCACCGACACCACAAACACCGTCGGTTGGTTCACCAGTGTATTTCCGATACGGCTCGGCTTAGGTGAGGCGGCCGTCGATGTCGAGCGGGCCGAAGAAGATCCAGGTGCGGCTCGGGCTCTACTCGACTCAGTGGCTACCCACCTTGCCGCGATCCCGAATGAAGGTCTGGATTATGGCCTGCTTCGTTATGTCGAACGCACGCCCGAGTTGCGGGCGGCCGCCGAACCCCAGATCCAGTTCAACTATATGGGCCGGATGGACCTCGGCGGTGTCACGGGCCAACCGTGGTCACTGCTCACCGGACCCCAAATCGATGCGCTCCCCATCGATCCTGAGCCGGATCTGCCATTGCATTTCGCTCTCATCATCGGTGCGGTTGTAGGTGCCGCGTCCGAAGGCCCCCAACTGATCACCAACTGGTGCTGGAATGAAGCCCTCTTCGCGCCTGCCGACATCGACCGACTGACGGACCTCTGGCGACGCAGCATCGACGTACTGGCTGGCGAATAGACCAAGCAAGGCAAAAAGTGGGGCCGCCGCAAAATTCTGGCACTACCTCGAGGCGCAGCACCGGCTGATGAGGAGGTTTTTGTTTCAGGACCGGCTCGGCGGCTGACTTTCGGCGGGCGAGCCGACAACGATGCTGCCGACGCTGCACTCTTGTAACTCATCGACCCCGGTGGCCGCGACGAACGCGGCGGTATCACTGAATCCCTGAGCGCACGCACCAAGACCCATCGCGGTAGCAGCCAGATAGATCGTCTGCATGAGGACACCGACATTTTTCAGAATGATGGCGTAGGAGACCTGCTCGTAGGTCCACATCACGCGCCCGGTGCGCGCGGCCATGACGACGAGCACTTGCGGCTCGGCGCCTCCAGCCAGAGTCGCTGAAGCCGGTTTCAATAGCTGTAACACCGCCCGTGAATCCGCGGCGGCCACTGGGCAGAGCACGTGGTCGAACGAATCGTAGTGGTACATGCCGGGTTCGAGTCCGGCGACATTTCGCACCACCGGATAGAGTTCCAGCTCATAGAGGCCGCCGCCGGAAGGATATGGCCGTGACAGGAGTTCCTCGCCCTCACCGACCGGCTGGACGCTCCTTGTCCGTGCTGTGCGGTATAGCAACTCCGCCAGTTGTTCAACGCTGATTGGATCGCCGTCGTCGAATGACCTTGTCGAGACTCGATCTTCGATCACGGCCATCAGGGAGGGGTCTTGACTCCGTTTCACCGTCAGGTCGGGAACGGGCAGGATGATCGATTCACCTGAATAGTTCGCCCGGCGTGCCCGGGGCTGCGGGAATCGGTCCTTCGCCCACTTGGTCGGACCAAAATGCTCCCATGTGACGATGCGCTCACCGAGCGTGCTGCGGCGGTGAAACCACACATCCGGGGCGCTCCAGCTGACGGTTTCAAATCTGGAGTCCTCGTCACCGTAGGCAGCAAGGATGCCGCACCAACGCAGGTCCTCTAAGAATTGCGACGTCACTGCAAGAGGCAAGTCAGAAACGCGTGTCGATGGTCCGTCGAGCAAAACGAGCAGACGTGGGTCATAGATGCACAGATCGCACCACGCCAAGGCATGCTCGAGGATAAAGCCCTCTGAGTTCCGATGCAGCACAGCGAATTTCGACATTACGACAGATTGAGGCGGTGCGGTCGGCCGCGGTGCGGGTTGTCCGAACGGCTGTATCGAGTATAGAGGCTTCTCTCCCTCGCGCACAGTGACCGTCAACCAGCCGCCGGCGATGAGGCGATCCAACAATGCGCCCATATCGCTTCCATTTTCTGATCGAAACAGCTCCGCCACCGTTGCCCCCCCGACGTTGAGAGTCTTGAGCGCCTGTAGCTGACCAGCGGTCAAGCGCGTAAGCCTCTCACTGCGAGGAGGATTCAACAGCACCGCCCCGGCGGGAGTGGTCACGCAGGTGACGCCCAAAGCCAAGGCCAATGTCGTCTCGTCAGGATATCTGATGTACGCCAACCCGAAAGCCCTTCCGTTCTCGAATTGCATCGCCGCGCGCCAAGTCTCAGCGTAAATCAAGCGGAAGCTGTAACGCCAAGTCCCTCTTGTACGTAAACTGCGGCTGCCAAGGCCAAAGACCCTACGCCGCGTGACGGCGAATACCCGCACGGTCGGTGATCGCCAATTCAGCCGTCGCCGCGATCGCTGCACTGTGGGTGCCCGGCGCGCCGGTGATAACGTTCGAGCTGGGCTACCGACGCGGACCGGTTGGCCTATAGCCAACGAGGTATGGGTTTGAATTGGGGTATCCGGCGCCAGTTCGAATGGTTGCGGGAGTGCGCGGCGATCCCGCGTGATCTCGGACTCGGGCTGTTGATCGTCGGTGCGATCATCGCATGGGTTACCAAATCTATGGCAACAGTCTGGTTACCGACCAACCCGTGGGCCGGTGAGTTCTGGAAGGAGATAGGTGATACACACCCTAGGCAACAGTCACTTTGTCCGCCTACCCGACGGGCGCAAGCTGCACTACATGACGGCAGGCGCTGGCAGCCCGACTGTGGTGTTCGAATCGGGTTTAGGCGCTTCGCGATCGGAGTGGGGACTCGTGCAGCCGCTTGTGGCGCAACGATTCCGGACCGTCGTTTATGACCGGGCCAACCTGGGGCGCAGTGACGACGACCGTGAAACACGCACGCTGGACCGCATCGCCGATGACCTCAACCAGCTGCTGTCAGCGCTGGATGCGGCCCCGTACGTCCTAGCCGGGCACAGCTACGGCGGAACGATCGCCCTTGCTGCTGCAGCCGCGAATCCGTGCCGGATCGCAGGGCTGGTCCTCGTCGACCACGCTGACGAGCATCTCGACGTCTGCTGCGGGTCGTCGCTCAAACACCTGCGGATGATCGTGCTGGCCGGCCGGTGGGCGCTCGGTGTCCTGCGGCGTCTGCGCCTGCTACCGCTGGCCGTCCGGCGGGCCATGCCGGGCATGCCTGCGGACGTGGTGCACGATCTGGTTACCGAAGATCTCACCGTGCGTGCCGTCCAGGCGGCCGACGAGGAGGAACGGTTCTTCATCCAGGGTCTGCAAAGTCTGCGGCGTAATCCGCCAATCCTCGGAGACACCCCGATCACTGTCATCTCAGGGATGAGGTCGACGATCTTCGACAGGTCCATCCGTAAGGCGTTCTTGGGGGCGCACCGTCGGGCGGCAGCGCGTTTGGATGCGCGTCACGTCGAGGCGACGCGGTCGAATCATCAAGTGGTCGTCACCGAACCACTACTAGTCGCTGACGAGATCATCCGAATCGCCGGCTACCGGCGCGAGCTGGCACCCGACGACCCGCGTGGTGCAGCGTAACGATCGGACCCGTCGCTACGAGCGTCGCGCGATGCTGGGGGTTGACCCTGATGGTGTACCTGACTGGGTGCTGGTCCCGCGGGAAGGATGCGCGCATGTCGCGCGAGTCTAATACTCTGGAGTTTCGGGAGCAGGCTGCGCGCGTGGTGACCGAAACGGGCCGGCCGGTCCCTCATGCGGCCGCTTCCATCGGTGTCGGTGAGCAGTTGCTGAAGAAGCTGCGCAAGATTCGACTGGAGCCGACCTCAGCTCCCGGTGCTTTGATTGTCAGACCCGCCGGTTCGGATCCGAGGTGGGGCCGGGTTTGCGCGGCGACCCGTACATCGACCTTGGTCTGGATCTCGGCGCGCCAGCAGGCCAGATCGTCGGCGGCCTCGAAGGACCGGCGCGTACTCGATGCCGCGCAAAACGTCATCGCGCCCATATTAATCGGCCAGACCAGCGCGGTCGTAAGGAGCAAATGATCCATTGGGGTCCCCCTTCGGCGCGAGGGCCCTGCGCGCCGCCGTCCACGCATGCGGGCCTACAGTCTACGTACACGAATAGTAGACCTGATGGAGATGCATCACCGGTGGGAGAACCGATGCCCAATCGCCTTCGTGCACATGCTGTGTGCGCCATCGACGCTGTTCTCGCGGTGGGATGTGCCCTGGACAGGATGCCGTCACGTAGGGGCGGCACGTTCGAGTTCGTTTCGCCCGTTGGCAGACTGGCCTATCCTACGATCGTCGGAGACCCGGGGCGGCGTCGGCGGCCCTGAGGTGCTGACATGAGCGGTTCCCCGGTGGATCAGCGGCGCCCTTGCGGAAAATACCCCTACGGGGTACGTCTAGAGGACGCGTAGGAACCGCCCGCGCCGAGCGTGGGCATAGGACGCAGGGAGGTCGGGGCTATGTACGCCGGGTTGACCTGGACCGTGCTGATCGCTGTCGTCGGCCTCGCAAGTTTGTATGGTGCGCATCGACTTACGGCGGTGTCTGCTACGGCGTTGATTTCGCTGCCGTTCCAATCTGGATGGGCGCCCGAGGAACACGCGCTGTCGCGCTACCACGTCCGCTGGTACCTGGCCACGCTGGTGTTTTTGGCCTTCGACGTCGAAATGCTGTTCATGTATCCCTGGGCTGTGGTTGTCAGTGAGATGGGCGCCACCGCCGTCATCGAGATGTTTCTCTTCCTGGCCGCACTGCTCGTAGCCATCGTCTGGGCGTGGCGGGAGGGTGCGCTGCGGTGGACCTGACCCGATGGCTGACCCTGCTCGCGAGCCGGCGGGCGCACGTGTTCATCGCCGAGGTACCGGGGAATTGGGCTCTTCGCGCCGGGGTGCAGGACATGATGGCCGATCGCGGATGGCATCAAGCCCTCTCGCCGGCCGACGCCGACATCTTGGCGGTCTGCGGAGCAGCCGACGACGAATTCGTCGACCTCATCGATCGCATCTGGGACCAGGTGCCGGGCCCCCGGGCCTGTGTCGATATCGCAGATATGTCGTCGGCGAGCGCCGAACTGGACCGTGCAGCCGGTGTCCTGATCGACGTCGCACGGCAACGCGCGGATGCCGCGGAGCGTGAACGGTCAGCCGTGCCTGTACGAGATCACGGCGCGGGCTCCGAGAACCATCACATGCCTGCTGGCGCCGCCGGACATGGCCGCCCTGGGGACGGCGGCCGGCCCGAGGCAGGCCACGATGTCGCGCACCACATGGAGCACGGCAACGCACCGCCGCCCGACAGCTCCGTGCAGGAACATTCCGACAAGCCAAGCGGGGCGGCCGTCGACCACGGCGCACACCAACACCACGACGGCAGCCACGCACAACACCCTGAGGACACTGCACACGCCGGTCACGACATGGGGCACGACGGTCACCACATGGACCACGGCGATATGGATATGGCCCCGGCCGGAATCGCACTCGCCCAAGGTGGTGAGGACCGCGACGGCTTGGAGATGGACGAGCTCCATGTGCGGCTGGGTCCGTTCCTGGCGTACTGGCCGGCCGGGCTGGTGCTGCGTTGCGTTCTGCAGGGCGATGTCATCACCGCCGCCGAAGCTCAGACGATGGGTGCCGCCCGCGACGAGCAACCGCCGTCATCCCCAAGCAGGTGGATGCAGGCCGCCCGCCACACCGACTATCTCGTGGACCTGTTGATGCTGGCCGGTTGGCCGCGCGCCGTCGCCCGTGCACGACGGTTACGAAAAACGCTGTTGGACAAGCCAACCGATGACGCGACTGCCCGCAAACAGATTGCTTCCTTAGCCTCTCTCATACACCGCTCGCGAGTGCTGCGGTGGGCGCTGCGCGGTCTGGCCCCGGTCGCCGTCGACGACGTCCACACCTACGAGCTGCCGACTGGACTGGCCGGGGATACCTACGATCGGCTGCTCACCCGGCTCGACGTGGTGCAAAGACTGATTCACCACGAAGCGGAGACACCCCCGCTGCACGTGCAGTGGAGCGCCATCGAGCACATGCTGCCCGCCCTGGTCGAGGGTCTCGATCTCGCCACGGCACGCCTGGTGATCGCCGGATTAGGTATCGACACGTCCGCCGGACAGCTGGGTCAGCATGCCTGAGGTGACAACAGTCGATGGCGCGTGGGCGCTAGGGGCCGCTGCCCTGCTGGCGGTGCTTGCCCTGTTCGCGGCCAGCCTGGACAGCACACTGTCCGCACGACCCCACGGTGGGGGCGGTGCGGTGGCCGCGCCGCTGTTCGAGGCGGCCCGCCTGATGCGTCAGCGTCGTCGAACACTCGTGGCCGCCGACGCGTTGCTGTGGCGCATCGGGTGTATTGGCCCGGCCGTGGTCGCTTCGCTGATGATCGTCGTCGTGCCGCTGGGGCACTGGACGCTGCTGGACCTTGATGTCGGCGTGATGTGGGTCAACGCCGTGGACGTGATGATGTGGGCGGTGGTGTGGCTGGCCGGCTGGGGTCCCAATTCGGTGTATTCACTGATCGGCGGCTACCGGTTCCTAGCTCACGCGCTGGGTTATGAACTGCCGTTGATGTTCGCTCTCGTCGCGCCCGCCATCGCCGCGGGTAGCCTGCGGGTCGGCGACGTGGCCAGCGCCCAGCACGATTTGTGGTTCGTGGTCTGGATGCCGGTCGCATTCGTGGCGTATTGCCTTGGTGTCTTGGCGTTTTCGGTGTGGGGCCCCTTCGCGCCGGCACTGGGAACTGACATCGCCGGTGGCGTGACCGGGGAGCTGTCCGGGGTTGACCGGCTGGTGTTTGTTGCAGGTCGCTACGCCGTTCTGGTGGCTGGCGCGGCGTTCGCCGTGCCGATGTTCCTCGGCGGCGGCGCCGGACCTCTGCTGCCCGACTGGACGTGGTCGGTCGTCAAAACCATTGCGCTGCTTAGCCTGTTGGTTTGGCTGCGCCGAGCGGTGCCCGCGCTGCGACCCGACAAGTTCATGGAGATCGGCTGGGTCGTGCTACTACCCGCCGTGTTGATGCAAGACCTAGTGGTGGCGGTCATCGCCATCTGGAGGAGTTGACGCACAATGATCGTCCATATCGTGTTCTGGCTGCTCGCCGTCATCGCCGTCGCTGCCGGGGCCGCGGTGTTCTGGGTCGATTCGATGGCGCGGGCCACGTATGCGCTGGCGGCCTCGTTCATCGCGGTTGGCGTAGTAGTTCTGCTGTTGCAGCAGAACTACATCGGCGTGGTCACCATCTTGATGATGGTGATGGAGATGGCGGTAATGGCGGTCTACATGGTCATGTTCATGGGCATGAACCCCGCGCTGATGCCGATGAGCATGGTTCACGACAACCGGCGCGCACTGGTCGCCGCCGCGGCCACCTTTGTGTTTTTGGCTTGCGGGATTCTGCTGATCGACTGGCCCGCCCGGCAAGGCGAGCCGGCGCGGGACGTCACGATGGCGCTCGGCGAGGAGCTGATGGGTCCGCACATGCTCACCATGGCGGTGATCAGCCCGGTCATGGTCGCCACGATCGTGGCCGGGATCGTGTTGGCGGCCGCCCGTACCCGCTACGACCGTTTCGGCGATGACCTCACACACCGCCCCGGACACGACCCGCAACCCGGAGGGGTGGGCCGGTGACCTTACAAACGGTGTTGCTCGTAGCCGCAGCGGTGTTCAGTGTCGGGCTCTACGGTGCGCTGTCCCAGCAAGTCGTGGTGATGGTGATGATGGGCTTGGAGTTGATGATCAACGCGATCATCCTTGCCGCCGCGGGGTTTTGGTGGTTCATCATGCCGGCACCTAGCGGCCAGGTGTTGCTGCTGGTGGTCATCGCCGCCATGACGGTGGAGATGGCGATGGGATTCGCCATAGCCACGGCGCTGCACCGCGAGCGTCGCGCCGACATGACCGACACGGCAGCCGACCTCTCCGGATGAGCCCCGTGATGTCAGCGCTGCTGTGGCTGCTGGTCGCTACACCTGCCGCAGTGGGAGTCGTCTTGTTGATCTCCCGCCGTGACAATCGGTGGACCGAAGTGATCTCGTTGGCCACCGCGCTCGGGTGCGTCGCGGTGTCGGTGATCGTGTCGGTGGCGCGGCCGTCGGTGCAGGTTGCCTTCATGGCGGGTGCGCCGTTTGGCCTTCGGGTCGACGCACTCGCCGGGACAGTACTACCCGCGGTCACCACCGTGACTCTGCTGGTGTTGATGTTCTCCGCCGGAAACATCCGCGAGGCGCGGGGCCGCTTTCACGGGTTGATGCTGGTATTCGCCGCCGCCGCCATCCTGACGGTGACCGCTGCGACCCTGCCCGCGCTGCTGCTGGGATGGGAAGTGATGGGGGCAGCGTCGTACGCCCTGATCGGGTTTTGGTGGCGCGAGCAATACCGGGTATCGGATGGTTTGACCGCCTTCGTGACCACGCGCACCGCTGATCTGGGTTTGTATCTGGCCGCGGGCGCCGCGCTGGCCGGCGGCGCGGGGATGGCGCTGAGCAGTTTCTCCGACGCCCGGGGCGGGTGGCGCGATGTCATCGCGCTCGGGGTGCTCGTGGCCGCGCTCGGGAAAGCCGCGCAGCTGCCGTTCTCGTTCTGGCTCTCGCGGGCGATGTCGGGCCCCAGCCCGGTCAGCGCCCTGCTGCATTCAGCGGCGATGGTGGCGATGGGCGGCTATTTGTTGTTGCGGACGCAACACCTGCTGGCCGCCACCGGCTGGGCCGCGACCGCGGCCGCGTGGGTAGGCGTGCTCACCGCGGTGGTGCTCGGCGCGGTCGCGGTGGCCCAGCGCGACATCAAGCAGCTGCTCGCCGCGTCAACGGCAGCCCAGCTGGGATTCGTGGTGATGGCCGCCGGTGTGGCTGCCGTCGGCGGCGGCGCCGCGCATCTGGTTGCCCACGCCGCCACGAAGGCCGGACTGTTCCTCGCCGCCGGCGTGTGGTTGTCGCTGCTGGGCACCCAGCGTCTGGACGACCTCGGCGGTGTGGCGCGGCGTTGGCGGGTTGTCGGGTGGTCGGCCACCATCGCGGCACTCACGCTGGCCGGGATAGCGCCGCTGTCGTTGTGGGCCACCAAGGACGCTGTGTTGACCGCCGCAGCGCAGCACTCCCCCGCGTTGTACGGGCTGGGATTACTCGCCTCGGCGCTGTCGGCGGCCTATGCGGCCAAGATGCTGGTGGTGATCTGGGCCAAGCCGTCGACTGACGGCACCGCCCCCGCACAGGCCGCGCCGCCCCGAGGCGCGCCACGTCGGCTCACCACCCTCGAGCAGGCGCCGCTTGTGGTCCTCGCTGTGGGGGCGGTAATCGCGGGCGCGCTGGCCCTGCCCCCGCTGGGCTCGATCGTCGCGCGCGCCCTCGACGGCGACCAGCCGATCTCGCATCCGGGCGTGGCCGAGCTTGTCGGTTCGGCCGCCCTTGCCCTGGTCCTGATGGTAGCGGTGGCCCGTTGGGGTGTGCCCGAACCACGGTGGGCCGCATCGTGGCTGGGGCTTCAGCGCGGCGCGCATCTGCTGGTCGTGGCCCCGACCATGGGCGCCGCCCGGGTGGCCGCCCGATTCGATGACAAGGTACTCGACATGGCGGTCGACGCCACCGCGAGCGCCGTGTTGCGTGCGGCGCGCCGGGCGGCTCAGACCGACACCGGTGCAGTGGATCGCGCCGTCGACGCGGTGGCCGCGCGGGTCGGGCGGTTCGGCCAGCTGGCGCGCCGACCCCAAACCGGCCAGCTGCATCATTACTACTTGGCCGCCGGAGTGCTGCTGCTCGCCGGCTTCGTGCTCATGGTGATGGTGAGGTGACGTCGTGCTGACTGTGATCGTGTTCTTACCGCTGGCCGCCGCGGTGGCGCTGCTGGCTGCGCCCCGGCTGGGCGGACGCGCCGCCAACCTGATGTGGGTGGCCGTCACCGTGGTCGACGTCGCGCTCGTCGTGGTGGTGTGGGCTCGATACGACGCGCCGGGGATCAATGAGCTGGCGTTCGAGGAGCAGGTCCCCTGGATCCCCGGCGTCAACAGCAGCTACCACGTCGGCGTCGATGGTTTGTCGCTGCCGCTGGTGGTGATGACCGCGGTGATCTTCCTGGCATGCGCCATCTACGGGCTGCGCAACGAGGACCGGCCCCGGCTACAGGCCGCCTTGTTCCTCTTCCTGCAAAGCGTCAGCCTTGGATTGTTCGTTGCTGCCGATCTGATCTTGTTCTTCGTCTTCTTCGACCTGTCGATCGTGGCGATGTACTTCGTCATTGCCGGCTGGGGACACGGCGACGCGGCCCGCTCGGCGCTGAAGTTCTTCCTCTACACATTCCTGGGATCGCTGGCGCTGCTGGTCGGCTTCATCGGCCTCTACATTGCCGCCGACCCGCACACCTTCGACATGGTGGAACTGGCCGCCACCACACCGTTGGCCGGCAGCCCGCTGGCGGGCGGCTTGGTGCTGGCCGCGATCCTGCTGGGGCTGGCGGTCAAAACGCCCACGGTGCCGTTCCATACCTGGCTGCCGCCGGCGCACACCGACGCGCCCGCGGTCGGGTCGGCGGTGCTGGCCGGGGTGCTGCTGAAAATGGGCACCTACGGATTCGTCCGGGTCGCGATGCCGATGCTGCCGCAGGCATGGCGCGATTGGGCGTGGCCGATCATCGCCGTCGGCGTCATATCGGTCCTGTACGGGGCGCTGGTCGCGCTGGCCCAAAACGACCTCAAACGCATGATCGCCTACACCTCGGTCAACCACATGGGCTACATCGTGATGGCGGTCGGCGCCGCCGGCCTGATCACGGCCGGTACCGCCGACGCGCGGGAGGTCGCGGTGGTCGGTGCCGTCACCCAGATGGTCAGCCACGGCCTGATCACGGCCGCCTTGTTTCTGCTCGCCGGGGTGTTCTATGACCGAGCGGAAAGCTACGACATGGACTCCTACGGCGGCCTGGCCGGCTCGGCGCCCAAACTAGCTGCGCTGTTCGCCGTGGGCGCATTCGCATCACTCGGACTGCCGGGCTTTTCCGGTTTCATCGCCGAATTCCAGATCTTCGCCGGCAGCATCGCCGCCGCACCCGTCACGGCGCTGGCCCTACCCGGCATTCTGATTACCGCCGCGCTGTTTCTGCGCGCCCTGCAACGCGTCTTCACCGGCCCAACACGTGGGCTTTCGGTCGGCTTCACCGATCTGCGGGTCCATGAGACCGCTTCGGTGTCAATGCTTCTCGTGCTCAGTGTGGCCATCGGGCTAGTGCCCCGACCGTTGCTGGATTTGATCGAACCGGCCGCCGCCGCACTCGTCGCGCTCCTCGGGAGATAGGCCGTGAATCCGGAGGCGGCAATGCGGCCGCTGCTGATGGCGCCGGAGATGCTCATGTTCGGCGCCGGTCTGGTCGCGCTGATCGCGGGCTCCTTTCTGCACCGGCAGCGGCAGTGGTGGGTCGGCGTCATGGCGGCCGCGACGCAAGTGAGCGTCATCGGCGTCGCAGTCGTGCAGATGGCCGGGCCGGATCAAATGGCTTTCGAGGGCGCGTTTTCCGTCGACACCGCGACCGGCGTAGCCCGGATCACCTGCGCGGCCGGCTTGTTGTTGATCTGGGCGGTGGCCGCCGCAGAGATGCGCGCATCCCCGCGGGAAGCCGAAACCTATGCCCTGCTGATGTTTTCGTCTACCGGGGTCCTGGTCTTGGCCGGGGCAGAGGACCTGTTGCTGTTGGTGGCCGGATACTTTCTGGCCAGCATCCCGCTCTACGGGCTGGTCGGGTTGGTGCGCTCGGCTGTCGCAGCAGAGGCAGCCATGAAGGCCTATCTCATGGGTGCGTTGTTCGGGATCCTGCTGATGCTGGGCGTCACGATTCTTTACGGCCTCACCGGCACCACGCGTTACCCGCAGCTCGCCATGGCCCTGGGCGGCGCTCCGGCGGTGGCGGTCGCCGCCGGAGTAGTCGGGGTGCTGGCGGGCCTGATGTTTGAGGCCGGCGGTGTGCCGGCACACTTCTGGGTGCCCGACGCCGCGCAGGGCGCCAACGTAACCGCGGCGACGTTTCTGACCACCGTGCCCAAGATCGGGGCACTAGTGGCGCTGTATCGCTTCACCACTGCCCTGCCCGACACCCTGGCCTGGCCCGTATTGATCGCCGTATTCGCCGTCGCCAGCATGACATTGGGGAACCTGGCCGCCTACTGGCAGAACGACCCACGTCGGCTGCTGGGCTGGTCCACGGTCAGCCAGGTCGGGTATCTTCTCGTGCCGATCACCGTCGCGGGCAGCAGCGAGTTGGCTCTGCCGTCGCTGCTGTTTTATCTGGGCGGCTATACCGTCACCAACATCGCTGCGTTCGCAGTGACCGCGGCGCTGCCGGGGCGCCGTGATCTCAATTCTTACCGCGGCTTGGCCCGAACCCGCCCGTGGCTGGCCGGCGCGTTGGTCGTGTCGCTACTCGGTCTGGTGGGCACCCCGCCGACCGCGGTGTTCATCGGCAAAGTCACCACCGCCGCCGCGGCCTGGGACGGCCGTTACGCGTGGTTGGCCGTCGTCGTGTTCGTCAATACGCTGATCAGCCTGTTCTACTACCTGCGCTGGATCATCCCTACCTTCGCGAGCCTGCATCAGGCCGACGAGATCGACCGATCAGAAGTACAGCATTGGCCCGCCCGCGCCGCAGTGTTGGCCGCCGCGCTCAGCCTCCTTCTGGGCATCATCGCCGGGCCGGTTTGGCAACTAGTCAGCTGAGCCGCATCGTCATGCGTGCAGGTTTCGCGCTGCGATACGACCGGGAGGTGTCCGGAAGTCATTGCGGGACAAGGACACTACCGCCCATGCGACGAGGCGCTACATGGTGCCGGTAGACCGCTGGACTTGTTGCGGGCATGCGCGAAACTGGGGATTCGGTGGGTGCATTCGGCCCCGCACCGGCCGCAGGGCCGCGGCAAGTTCGAACGATTATTCCGCACCGTGCGCGAGCAGTTCCTCGTCGAGGTCACCGACACCGCCGCCGAGGATCTCACCGCAGCCGGCACCGATCAGCGCGCCGCGCTGCTGGAACTCAACCGGCTGCTGACGGCCTGGATCGAAACCGAGTACCACCGCCGCACCCACACCGAGACCGGCCAATCCCTGCTGGATCGGTGGAATGCCGGCTGGACGCGGCTCGGGCGGACTCCGGCGATGCCCACGGCAACCGATCTGACCGAGGCGTTCCTGTGGTCAGAATTTCGGATGGTGACCAAGACTGCGACGGTGTCGTTGCACGGCAACGTCTTCCAAGTCGATGCCGCGCTGGTGGGGCGCAAGGTCGAGTTGGTGTTCTCGCCGTTCGACATGGAAACCGTGGAGGTCCGCCATCAAAACAAGGGGTACGGGAAAGCGCTACCGCACAACATCACCCGCCACGTTCGTCCGAAGGCCAGAGCCGAAGTGCCGGAACGACCCTCGCCCCCGGCGACGGGGATCCACTACTTGACGTTGACCGCCCAGACCCATCACGAGCAGGTCCGCGCCGATCGGCGGATCGGCTACGACGCCCTGTTCGGCGATGACGCCGGCAATGGCGACAAGGCCCAGATTCCCGGGCAGCTCAGCATCGACGATGTCAAGGACCTCACCAATCGGAACGAGACATCGGCATGAGTATTCAACGCCTGCAATCATATTACGGTTTCACACGCATGCCGTTCGGGGTGGGCTGGCCCCATCGATGCTGCACCGCCACCCCGGACACGCCGAAGCCGTCGCCCGCGTCACCTGGTGCGTGGACCAACACGCCATCGGGGTCATCGCCGGGGAAGTCGGCGCCGGCAAGACCGTCGCCATCCGCGCCGCCACCTCGGCGCTGGACCCAGCGCGACACGTGACCATCTACCTGCCCAACCCCTCGGTCGGGGTCCGCGGCATGCTGCATCACATCGTCACCGCACGCCCGCGCTCACAGCACCCAGGTTGAACTCTGCAGCGGTCGACGGAACCGTGACGGCCCTACGCGCGATCGTCGAACACCGCGACGACCTGGTCAAAACCCGCACCCAAACCGTGAACCGTCTCCACGTCGTGCTCACCAACCTCAGCCCCGCCGGCGCCCAACGTGACCTCACAGCCGAGCGGGCCGCCGAGCTCCTGCGCGGGATCCGCCCTCGCGATGCCGCCGGCAAAACCCTGCGAAACCTGGCCGGCGACCTCGTTGCCGAGGTCCGCCAGCTGGACCGCCGCATCACCAAAGCCGCCGCTGACATACAGGCCGCAGTCACCGAATCCGGCACCGCTCTGACCGATCTATGCGGTATCGGCTCGTTGACCGCGGGCAAGATCCTAGGCCGGGTCGGCACGATCGATCGTTTCCGCTCTGCCGCCGCGTTCGCCACCTACACCGGTACCGCCCCGATCGATGTGTCTTCCGGAGATGTTGTCCGCCACAGGCTCTCGCGTGCAGGCGATCGTCAACTCAACCTCTGCCTGCACGTCATGGCCCTCACCCAAATCAGGCAGGACACCCCGGGCAGGACCTACTACCTGCGGAAGCGAACCGACGGCAAGGGCCACAAGGAAGCGATGCGATGCCTCAAACGACGGCTATCCGACGTCGTCTACCGACAACTCCGCCACGACGCAGACAGCTTGGAGGCGGGCCCGGGAGGACACTCGGGGGCGGCTCTATCGTCCAGCGCGGCCAGCTCAAACCCCGCACACTGACGCTTCGGACAAGTCACTTCCCGGGCCCACCACCAGCCACCCTACAACTCACGGACAGCGGCCTCTTGACACAGAGAGGCGCAGTCTAGGTGTACCGCCCGGCAGTCAGGTTTGTGACAGTCGGCTGATCGGGGGTTTGCCTCCGATGGCTGAGTGGCGTCGTTGATTGTTGTAGTACTCAAGCCAGGGGGTAAGGGCGGCGCATCGGGCATCGTTGGTTTCGAATACTTCGTGGTAGGCCCATTCGCTCTGCAGTGTTCGGTTGAATCGTTCGGCCTTGCCGTTCTGCCACGGGCAATGTGGCCGGATGAAGATCTGACGTGCTCCCAGAGTCGCGACAACTTCGCGCAGTGACCATCGGTAGGCCCAGGCGTTGTCGGTCATGATCCGCTCAATGTGTTCGAGGCCGTTGGCCCGGAAGTGCTCGACTGCTCGTTGGAGGAAGCCCGCACAGGTGGGCCCCTTCTCGTCGGGCAGGATTTCGGAGTAGGCCAGTCTCGAATGATCGTCGATGGCTGAGTGGACGTAGTCGTATCCGATTTTGGCTCGCTTGTGGGCGTTGGTCTGACTCATTGGACGACCACGAGCCTTCCACCCGCCACCATCGGGGATTCTCCCAATCTTCTTGACATCTATATGGATTAGTTCGCCGGGCCGCGCCCGTTCATAGCGGACTGAGGTGAGCTTCGATGCCCGAATGGGCTGTCCAGTGAGTGGGTCGCAGTCGCGCAGATAGGGCAGCTGGTGGCGACGCAAGATCGTGCTGACAGTGCGAGCCGACATTCCGAGTTCGTCGGCGATGAATTGCTGGCCACGTCGGGAAGAAAGACGCAGCGCTACGACGGCGGATTCGACCTCTGATGGCGTCCGCCGTGTCAACTCCGGTTCAATCCTGACCCGGGAATTCCGATCGAAAACTGACCCGGCCTAGTGGATCTGCCGCTGGTTTCGTGCTGTGTGGTTTTCTGGGTTGGCGGGCGGGTTTGTCGGGTTGAAAGATGGTGTAGTGGACACGATCGGCGAGTATCTGGATTTGGTGAGTGAGGTGCGGCGAGGTGAGCCTGCGCAACGAGAGGGGCAGGCTTACTACAACGCCGCCAGGATGAAGTGGCCAGGTCTGCTCGATAATTTGCCGGTAGAAAGTGACCCGTTCTCCGACGACAAGCGGTTGCCGTCGTTTCTGGCATGGCTGGATCAAGCCAGACTGGAGGGGCGCCTGGACGGCATCTGATGCTGAAGAGGCTTGAGCTTCTTTTAACGACAGAGCGGTTCGCGATTTAGTCGTTGGTTTTGGCGGCGGGGACTCGGCCGAGGTCGCGGTCTTTGAGTCGGTAGCTGTCGCCTTTGAGGGAGATGACTTCGGGGCGTGTCAGATGGTTTGTGTAGCGGTGGCTCCTGATGAATGGAGCAGTATCGATGGATGTGACCACTGACGAACCGATGTCGGGCGCTGATGCCATGGAGGCGTTGAAGTCCGCGGGTGTGTTGGACGATGTGCTGGCCAAGATCGACGCGGGTCAGTTGCAGTTGACCGGCGAGGGCGGGTTTCTGCCCGAGATGGTCAAAGCCGTTCTGGAGCGCGGGCTGACCGCTGAGCTGACCGATCACCTGGGCTATGAGAAGGGTGATCCGATCGGGGGCGTGTCATTCCATCTGTGTAAGTCCGGGGTGGTCCATCATCGGACCGC